>JBPPLQ010000001.1:0-280746 GCA_051307355.1 Candidatus Makana argininalis | reverse complement strand
ATGATTCCTTTGATTTGAATTTATTATTTTATTTTTAATTTTATTAAATATATAAATATATATTTATAAATAATAGTCTTATTGACAATATTTTTTTTATAAAATAATTATAAATTATATTGTATTTTATTTAAATTAAATACTTATTTATATTTTATAAAATATAATTTTTTTAATAATATTATTTATTATCAATAAAATTATTTTTTATAATTTATAAAATTTAATTTTTTAAAATAATATTAAAAATTTTTTGGTTTAAAAAAAATGAATAAAATTATAAGGAATTTACCTAATAATGAAAAAATAGGAATTGCTTTTTCAGGAGGTCTTGATACAAGTGCTGCTCTTTTATGGATGTGTAAACAAGGTACTAAAGTTTATTCGTATACAGCAAACATAGGTCAGCCTGATGAACATGATTATAATGAAATTAAAAAAAAAGCAATATTATATGGTGCTAAACAAGCGAGATTAATAGATTGTCGTAAATATTTAGTATATGAAGGTATATCAGCTATACAATGTGGTGCTTTTCACAATATAACAGCTGGTTTACCTTATTTTAATACAACACCTCTTGGTAGAGCAGTAACAGGAACTGTTTTAGTTTCCTATATGAAAGAAGATAATGTAAATATTTGGGGAGATGGAAGTACATATAAAGGAAATGATATAGAACGTTTTTATCGTTATGGATTAATAGCAAATAAAAAATTAAAAATATATAAACCTTGGTTAGATATTAATTTTATTAAAGATCTTGGTGGTAGAAAAGAAATGTCTTTATTTATGAAAACAAATGGTTTTAAATATAAAATGTCTTCAGAAAAAGCATACTCTACCGATTCTAATATTCTTGGAGCAACTCATGAAGCTAAAAAATTAGAAAATCTTGAATATAATATTAAAATTATTAAACCAATTATGGGAATAAAATTTTGGAATAATAAGATAAAAATAAAACCAGAAAAAGTAACTTTAAATTTTAAAAATGGTTTTCCTGTAAAAATCAATGGATGTAAATTTAAAAATAAATTGGAATTATTTATTGAGGCTAATATAATTGGAGGAAGACATGGAATTGGAATGAGTGATCAAATAGAAAATAGAATCATAGAAGCTAAAAGCAGAGGAATTTATGAAGCTCCAGGTATGTCACTTCTTTATATTGCATATGAACGTCTTTTAACAGGAATTCATAACGAAGACACAATAAATATATATCGTAATTACGGACGTAAATTAGGATATTTTTTATATCAAGGTAAATGGTTTGACCCTCAAGCTATTATGATAAAAGATTTAATACAACGTTGGATTTCTAGTGAAATCACAGGTGAAGTTATATTAGAATTACGTCGTGGTAATGATTATTCTATTTTAAAAACTAAATCTAAAAATCTTACTTATATTCCTGAAATTTTAACAATGGAAAAAAAAGAATCATTTTTTACATCTGATGATAGAATAGGTCAGCTTACAATTAAAAATTTAGATATTAATGATACTATAAATAAACTTAAAAATTATAAAAATAAAAATTTAATTTTATATAATAAAAAAAATTTTTTACCTGAAATAAATAAAAATTAAAATATTATATTTTAATAATTATCATTTTTTTTAATAATTTGAATTAAATTTTGCATATCTTTTGGAATATTTGAAATATAAGTCATTTGTTTTAATGTAATTGGGTGAAAGAATTTTATTAAATATGCATGTAAAGCTTGTCGTTTAAATTCATTTATTTGTTTTTTAAAAAAATGCGGAGTGTTTTTAGGAAAATTAATAATTTTTCCATATAAAGAATCACCTACTAAAGGATGATTAATACTAGACATATGTAATCTTATTTGATGTGTTCTTCCTGTTTCTAAACATAATTTAATATAAGTATTATATTTAAATTTTTTAATAATACTATAATTAGTAATTGAATACCTTCCTTTATAATTATTTATTGACATTTTAGTTCTTTTTTTTTTATTTCTTAATATATAAGATTTTATTGTACCTGAATAATTAATTTTTCCTAAAGTAATTGCTTTATATTTTCTTATAATTTTTTTTTTATTTAATTGTGATTTAAAATAATTAAATGAAAACAAAGTTTTTGCAACAATTAATAAACCAGTAGTATTTTTATCAAGTCTGCTTATTATACCTGCTCTAGGTATATTAGATATTTTAGGATAGTAATTTATTAATTCATCTAATAAAGTACCATCTAAATTATTAACTCCATGATGTATTACTAAATCATTTGGTTTATCTATTATAATTAAATAATCATCTTCATAAATGATTTTAAAATTTATTTTTTTTTTTAAAAAATATTTTTTATCTTTTATTTTTATTTCTATATTTTCTAATTTAAAAAATTTTTTATTTGGATTAGTAATTTTTTTTTTATTAACTTTAACTAATCCATGAATAATAAAGTTTTTTATATTTGATCTTGAATAAAAATTAATATGTTCAGATAAAGCTAAATCTAATCTTTTTCTATTACTTTTAAAATGTAATTTTTTAATAAAAATTGTTTTTGATATCATACATTTATTTATATTGTTATTAATAATTAATATTACGTTATTTATTTAAAATAACATATTGACTATATATTTAATATAGTTAAATAATGTTATATATTTTAAAAGTTAAATTAATAACATTAATTTTTTTAATTTTTGAAAAACAAGTTGACTTATTTATAAAATAAGTTTATATTATTAATATAGTTTGATATAAAATGCTCTTTTAAAATTTATTATATAAAATTAGTGGGCACGCATTAAGTTTTTGTCAATAAAAAGTTAAATATTAAAAAATTAAATTTAAGTAAATTTAATTTTTAATTTATAAAAAGTTTTTAATTTAAGAGTTTGATCATGGCTCAGATTGAACGCTGGCGGCAGGCCTAACACATGCAAGTCGAGCGGCATCGTAAAGAAGTTTTTTTCTTTGACGGCAAGCGGCGAACGGGTGAGTAATATCTGGGAATCTGCCCAAAGGAGGGGGATAACTACTGGAAACGGTAGCTAATACCGCATAATATCGTAAGATCAAAGAAGGGGATCATTTTTTGACCTTTCGCCATTGGATGAGCCCAGACGAGATTAGCTAGTAGGTGGGGTAAAGGCCTACCTAGGCAACGATCTCTAGCTGGTCTTAGAGGACGATCAGCCACACTGGAACTGAGACACGGTCCAGACTCCTACGGGAGGCAGCAGTGGGGAATATTGCACAATGGGGGAAACCCTGATGCAGCCATGCCGCGTGTGTGAAGAAGGCCCTAGGGTTGTAAAGCACTTTCATCAGGAAAGAAAACATTAATGTTAATACCATTAAAATAGACGTTACCTGAAGAAAAAGTACCGGCTAACTCCGTGCCAGCAGCCGCGGTAATACGGGGGGTGCAAGCGTTAATCGGAATTATTGGGCGTAAAGAGTACGTAGGCCGTTTATTAAGTCAGATGTGAAATCCTTGGGCTCAACCCAAGAACTGCATTTGAAACTATTAAACTAGAGTTTCTTAGAGGGGGGTAGAATTCCAGGTGTAGCGGTGAAATGCGTAGATATCTGGAGGAATACCAGTGGCGAAAGCGACCCCCTGGGAGAAAACTGACGCTCAGGTACGAAAGCGTGGGGAGCAAACAGGATTAGATACCCTGGTAGTCCATGCTGTAAACGATGTCGATTAGAAAGTTGTAGCACTAAGCTATGACCTTCGAAGCTAACGCATTAAATCGACCGCCTGGGGAGTACGACCGCAAGGTTAAAACTCAAATGAATTGACGGGGGCCCGCACAAGCGGTGGAGCATGTGGTTTAATTCGATGCAACGCGAAAAACCTTACCTACTCTTGACATCCAAAGAATAAGATAGAGATATTTTAGTGCCTTTATGGAACTTTGAGACAGGTGCTGCATGGCTGTCGTCAGCTCGTGTTGTGAAATGTTGGGTTAAGTCCCGCAACGAGCGCAACCCTCTTCCTTTATTACCAGCGATTTAAGTCGGGGACTTAAAGGATACTGCCGGTGATAAGCCGGAGGAAGGAGAGGATGACGTCAAGTCATCATGGCCCTTATGAGTAGGGCTACACACGTGCTACAATGGCGTATACAAAGAGAAGCGATCTCGTAAGAGCTAGCAAATCTCAAAAAATACGTCTCAGTTCGGATTGGAGTCTGCAACTCGACTCTATGAAGTAGGAATCGCTAGTAATCGTGGATCAGCACGCCACGGTGAATACGTTCCCGGGCCTTGTACACACCGCCCGTCACACCATGGAAGTGGGTTGCAAAAGAAGTAAGCGACCTAACCTTTTAGGATGGAACTTACCACTTTGTGATTCATGACTGGGGTGAAGTCGTAACAAGGTAACCGTAGGGGAACCTGCGGTTGGATCACCTCCTTACAAAAATAAGACAAACTAATGTTGTGCCTACTAATTTTATATATTAAATTAATAAAAAATTTTTTTATTAATGTCTCCTTCGTCTAGTGGTCTAGGACACCGCCCTTTCACGGCGGCAACAGGGGTTCAAAACCCCTAGGGGACGTTAAATTTAATTTAATATAATAATATTAATATATATATTAATATTATTATATTAAATGATCTTTTAAATTTAGGTTTTTTAAAAAATTAATATAATTTATTTATATTAATAAGTTTAGGGTTGTGAAGTTAAGTAATTAAGCGTATACGGTGAATGCCTTGGCAGTCAGAGACTATGAAGGACGTGCTAATCTGCGAAAAGCGTCGGTAAGTTGATATGAAACGTTATACCCGGCGATTTCCGAATGGGGAAACCCGATGTAATCATATTACATCATCTTTAAGTAAATAAATAGCTTAAAGAAGTAAACCAGGGAAACTGAAACATCTAAGTACCCTGAGGAAAATAAATCAAATGAGATTCCCTGAGTAGCGGCGAGCGAAAAGGGAATAGCCCAGAAATTTAAATAATAAATATATTAGGAAAACGGTTTTGGAAAATCCGGCAAAAAAGGTGATAGCCCTGTATCTTAAAATATATTTAATATATAATTTCAATGAGTAAGACGGGACACGTGATATCCTGTTTGAATATAGGGGGACCATCCTCTAAGGCTAAATACTACTGACTGACCGATAGTAAACTAGTACCGTAAGGGAAAGGTGAAAAGAACCCCGGTTAGGGGAGTGAAATAGAACCTGAAACCGTATACGTACAAGCAGTAGGAGCAGTTTTTTAATCTGTGACTGCGTACCTTTTGTATAATGGGTCAGCGACTTATATTTTGTAGCAAGGTTAACTTAATAAGGAAGCCGTAGGGAAACCGAGTCATAAAATGGCATTAAGTTTCAAGATATAGACCCGAAACCCGGTGATCTAGCCACGGACAGGTTGAAGGTTGGGTAAAACTCACTGGAGGACCGAACCGACTAATGTTGAAAAATTAGCGGATGATCTATGGCTAGGGGTGAAAGGCCAATCAAACCGGGAGATAGCTGGTTCTCCTCGAAAACTATTTAGGTAGTGCCTCATGAATTCATCTACAGGGGTAGAGCACTGTTCCGGATAGGGATCTATAAAAGATTACCAAACCGATGCAAACTACGAATACTGTTGAATGTTATCATGGGAGACACACGGCGGGTGCTAACGTCCGTCGTGGAAAGGGAAACAACCCAGACCGCAAGTTAAGGTCCCAAAATTATAGTTAAGTGGTAAACGATGTGAGAAGGCTTAGACAGCCAGGATGTTGGCTTAGAAGCAGCAATCATTTAAAGAAAGCGTAATAGCTCACTGGTTTAGTCGTCTTGCGCGGAAGATATAACGGGGCTCAAACTATATACCGAAGCTGCGGCAGCAAGTTTGTTTTTTTTGCTGGGTAGAGGAGCGTTCTGTAAGCCTGTAAAGGTTCTCTGTAAAGAGTTCTGGAGGTATCAGAAGTGCGAATGCTGACATAAGTAACGATAAAGCAGGTAAAAAACCTGCTCGCCGAAAGATCAAGGTTTCCTGTTCAACGTTAATCGGAGCAGGGTAAGTCGACCCCTAAGGCGAGGCTGAAAAGCGTAGTCGATGGAAAACAGGTTAATATTCCTGTACTAATTGTATTTGCGAAGTGGGGACGGAGAAAGCTATGTTATCCGGGCGACGGTAGTTCCCGGTTTAAGCGTAAGAGTGGAAAAATAGGCAAACCCTTTTTTCTAAACACTTAGGCGTGATGACTAACTATTTAATAGTAAAGTAATTGATGCTAAACTTCCAAGAAAAGCCTCTAAGCCATAAGATATAATTAATCGTACCCTAAACCGACACAGGTGATCAGGTAGAGAATACTAAGGCGCTTGAGAGAACTCGGGTGAAGGAACTAGGCAAAATAGTGCCGTAACTTCGGGATAAGGCACACTGGTTGTAAGTATTAAAGAAATCTCTTTATAGCTGAATCCAGTCTAAGATATAAGCCGGCTGCAACTGTTTATTAAAAACACAGCACTGTGCAAACACGTAAGTGGAAGTATACAGTGTGAAGCCTGCCCGGTGCCGGAAGGTTAATTGATGTTGTTATTGATTTTTTCAAGAAGCTACTGATAGAAGCCCCGGTAAACGGCGGCCGTAACTATAACGGTCCTAAGGTAGCGAAATTCCTTGTCGGGTAAGTTCCGACCCGCACGAACGGCATAATGATGGCCGGACTGTCTCCACCCGAGACTCAGTGAAATTGAATTCGCTGTGAAGATGCAGTGTACCCGCGGCAAGACGGAAAGACCCCGTGAACCTTTACTATATCTTGGCATTGAATGTTAAGTTTTAATGTGTAGAATAGGTGGGAGGCATTGATATATAAGTGCTAGCTTATATGGAGTCAACATTGAAATACCACCCTTTAATTCTCAATATTCTAACTTAGATCCGTAATCCGGATCAAAGACAGTGTCTGGTGGGTAGTTTGACTGGGGCGGTCTCCTCCTAAAGAGTAACGGAGGAGCACAAAGGTTAGCTAATCACGGTCGGAAATCGTGAAGTTAGTGCAAAGGCATAAGCTAGCTTAACTGCGAGAATGACAATTCAAGCAGATGCGAAAGCAGGTCTTAGTGATCCGATGGTTCCGCATGGAAGGGCCATCGCTCAACGAATAAAAGGTACTCCGGGGATAACAGGCTAATACCGCCCAAGAGTTCATATCGACGGCGGTGTTTGGCACCTCGATGTCGGCTCATCACATCCTGGGGCTGAAGTAGGTCCCAAGGGTATGGCTGTTCGCCATTTAAAGTGGTACGCGAGCTGGGTTTAGAACGTCGTAAGACAGTTCGGTCCCTATCTGCCGTGGGCGTTGGAAGATTGAGAGGGGCTGTTCCTAGTACGAGAGGACCGGAATGGACGTACCTATTGTGTTCGGGTTGTCATGCCAATGGCATTGCCCGGTAGCTACGTACGGAAAAGATAACCGCTGAAAGCATATAAGCGGGAAACTTGCCTCAAGATTATTCTTCCCAGAGGGTATATCCCTCCTAAAGGGTCGTCATAGACTATGACGTTGATAGGTCGAATGTATAAGCATTGTGAAATGTTAAGCTAATCGATACTAATAACCCGTGAGGCTTAACTTCACAACACCTAAACTTATTAAAAATAATAATCAGCATAAAAACTGAAAAAATATTAATTTTTTAATAAACATAAAATAAATTTTATTTGTCTGGTGGCAATAGCGCGATGGAACAACCTGAAACCATACCGAACTCAGAAGTTAAACGTCGTAGCGCCGATGGTAGTTTGAGGTTTCCTCATGCGAGAGTAGGTAACTACCAGACAATTTTTTAACTAACTAAAAATTAGTAATAATTAAATAAATTTAATTATTACTAATTTTTAATCCTACCTCTTTACTAAGTAAATCATTTATTATAAATAAATTTTTTTTATTTTTAAAAAAATTTAATATATTTAAAGCAATTTTTTTCCCTATATTTTTAACTTTCATTAAAGAATTAAAATTAGCATGAATAATATTTTTTAAATTTCCATAATATAAAGATAAATAAATTGATTTTATTTCTCCTATTTCATATATACCAATTGCATATATAAATTTAGATAGTTTTATATTTCTAGATTTTTTAATTTCATATAATATTTTTATAATTGTTCTTTTTTTTAAATTTATTTTATTTGTTAATATATTTTCATTTAATCTGAATAAATCAGAAGGAATTTTTAATATATTAAGATCTACTAATTTATTTATAATATTAATATTAATTCCTTTAATATTCATTGCTTTTTTTGATACAAAATTTTTAATATACATTTTTTTTTGAGCATTACAAAAAAAACCAGAAAAACATTTTAAATTTTTTTTATATTTATAAAGTTTACTATTACAAATAGGACATTTATCAGGTATAAATATATTTTTTTTAATATAATTATTTGAGTTAACAACTCTAACAATTTTAGGTATAACATTACATGATCTTTTAATAAAAACAGTATCACCTATAATTATTTTAAGTCTATGAATTTCACTTATATTATATAAATTAGCTTTTTTTATAATTACTCCTGATATTTTAACTGGGTTAAAAATTGCAATTGGAGTTATAATACCAGTTCTTCCTATTGTAAATTTAATATCTATTATTTTTGTTTTTTTTTCTTTATCTTTTTCTTTATAAGAAATAGCCCATTTAGGATATTTTGATAATAATCCTAGTTTTTCTTGCAATTGTATGTCATCTACCTTAACAACAATACCATCTATATCAAATTTCATTTTTTTTTTGTTTCTAAATATTTTTTCTAAAAAATTTATAACATTATACTTATCTTTACATAATTGTTTTTTATTAATAGGTATTTTAAATTTTTTTAAAAAATCTAATAAATTAAAATGACTTTTAGGTAATATATTATATTTTACAAAACCTACTCCATAACAATAAAACATTAAAAAATTAATATATTTATTATCAGATTTGATTGTTCTTAAAATCCCAGAAGCAGCATTTCTTGTATTTGAAAAAGTATTTTTTCCTTCAATGATTAATGATTTATTAATTTTTAATAAATCATTTTTTAAAACACAAATTTCACCTCTAATTTCTATAAATTTTGGAAAAAAAATTTTATTTTTAATAACATTAGGTATATTTTTAATATTTTTAATATTTTTAGTTACATCTTCACCTATATTACCATTACCTCTAGTAGATGCAAAACGTATTTTACCATTAATATATAATATATTTATAGCTAATCCATCTATTTTAGGTTCACAACAATATTTTATATTTTCTTTATAATTTAATTTATTACGTATTTTTTTATCAAATAATAAAAATTCAGATTCATTAAATATATTTTTTAATGACAACATTGGAATTTTATGTTTTATTTTTTTAAATTTATTATTTATTTTTAAATTAATTTTAACACTTGGAGATTTATTGTTAATTAAATTCGGTATTATTTCTTCTAGATATTTTAATATTAAAAGCATATTATCATATTCAAAATCACTTACTTTAGGTTTAGACTTTATATAATATAAATACTCCCAATGTCTTAATTTCATACTTATATTCTTAATATAGTAATTTATATTATTATTATTAATATTTATCATAAATAATTTATTTACAAAATTTAATAGTTTAAAAAATATTTATATAAAAAATAATTATTATAATTTATTTTTAAAAAAATAAATTTTTTATTTAATATTTAACATTTAATATATTAAATTTTTTAATATTTTTTTCTTTTAATTTTTTTAAAAAAATGAGATTATTTTGTACTTTTAAAATTATATTCTTAGGAACTAATTTATAATAATTAAAATTTTGAATTTTTAATAAAATAATTTTTATTTTAATATCTATTTTTTTAATTTTTGATTTTATATTATTTATTTCTTGTTGTGTATTTCTTAACCCTTTTACTGGAAATAATATTTCTTCTTTATCTATAAATTCTTTAAAAGAACAAGGTTCTCTATTTTTATCTATTAATAAAATTAAATCTTTAAAATTAGTAAAACTTTTTATTATTTTTATATTTTTTTTTATTATATTTAAAAAAAAAATAGATACATTTTTAATTATTATTAATATTTTTTCTTTATTTTTAATTTTAAATTCATATTTAATTTTACGTATAATAATTATAAATTTTTTAATTAAATTTACATTTATTAAAGATTTTTTATCTATTAATTTCTTATTATAAGATGGAAATTTTTCTAACATAATAGAACTAGAATGAAAATTTGTAATATTGTTTATACATTTCCATATATATTCAGTAATAAAAGGAATAATTGGATGCAATAAACATAATATTTTTTTTAAAACTATAATTATTGTTTTTTTTGTACTTATTAAATCATTTTCTGGTTTTAGAATTAATAATTTTTTAACAAATTCTATATACCAATCACAAAATTGATTCCATGTAAATTCATATATAATTTCAGAAGCTAAATCAAATCTATATTTATTTAAATAAAAATTAAATTTTTTAATAGTTTTATTAAGCAATACTAAAATCCATTTATCATATATTAATAATTTTTTATTTTTTATATTTAAATTAAAATGTATATTATTAATATTTAAGATAACAAATCTACTAGCATTCCATAATTTATTACAAAAGTTTCTATATCCTTCTAATCTTTTAAAATCAAATTTAATATCACTACCATTTGAAGCAATAGATGTCATAGTAAATCTCAATGCATCAACTCCATATGATTTTATACCACAAGGAAATGTTTTTATAGTTTGATTAATTATTTTTTTTGATAATTTAGGATTAATCATATTATTTGTTCTTTTTTTTATTAAATTTTTAAGAGAAATACCATCTATTATATCAATAGGATCTATTACATTACCTTTCGATTTAGACATTTTATTACCTTGTTCATCTTTTATTAATCCTGTAATAAAAACTTTTTTAAAAGGTATTTTTGCTTTTCCATTATTATCTTTAATAACATACATACTAAACATGATCATACGAGCTATCCAAAAAAAAATAATATCCAAACCACTAACAACTACATTTGTAGGATAAAAAATATTTAAATTTTTTTTATTTTCTGGCCATCCAAGTGAAGCAAAAATCCATAAACACGAAGAAAACCATGTATCCATTACATCTTTATCTTGATAAATATAAAAATTTTTTTTTAATTTATATTTAATTCTAATATCGTTTTCATTGTAACCAACATATATATTTTTTTTAAAATCATACCAAGAAGGAATTCTATGACCCCATAATACTTGACGAGAAATACACCAATCTTTAATATTTTTCATCCAGTTAAAATATATTTTTTCATATTTTTTTGGAATAAATTTAATATTACCTTTTTTTACTGCATTTATAGCTAATTTTGAAATACTTTTAGTACGTACATACCATTGTTTTGTTAACATTGGTTCTATAATAACATTACTTTTATTACTATAAGGAATTTTTGAATATTTTAATTTGCATTTAACTAAAATATCAAGTTTATAAAAAACAGATATAATTTTTTTTCTTGCTATAAATCTATCTAATCCTACAAAGTTATATGGTATTTTTCTATATAATTTTTTAATAAAAATATTTTTTTTATAAAAAATTTCAGCTTTGTTAATAATTTTACATTTTTTATTAAAAATATTGATTATTGGTAATGAATTACGATATCCAACTTCATAATCATTAAAATCATGAGACGGTGTTATTTTAACACAACCTGTTCCTTTATTTACATCTGTAAAATAATCTCCTATTATAGGTATAATTTTATTAATAATGGGTACTAATACAAATTTACCTATTAAATTTTTATATCTTTTATCTTTAGGATTTACAGATAAAGCTGTATCACCAAAAATAGTTTCTGGTCGTGTAGTAAATACAACTAAATAATTAAATCCTTCATTAGTATATTCATTTTTATTTAAAAAATAACGAATATACCATGTATATTTATACGAATATTTATATTCTATTTCTAAATCTGAAATTGCTGTTTGTAATTTTGGATCCCAATTTACTAATCTATTTCCTCTATAAATTAAATTATCATTATATAATTTTATAAAAACTTTTTTAACAGCATAAGACATTTTACTATCCATAGTGAATCTTTCTTTATTCCAATCTACAGAGCTACCTAATCTTCTAATTTGATTTGTAATTTTATTACCATATTTTTTTTTCCATTCCCATATTTTTTTGATAAAATCTTTTCTATTATAATCTTTAATCCTTTTTCCTTCTTTTAAATATATTTTTTGTTCTACTAAAATTTGTGTAGCTATTCCTGCATGATCAGTTCCTATTTGCCAAAATGTATTTCTTCCTTTCATCCTATTATAACGTATTAAAATATCCATGATTGTATGTTGAAATGCATGTCCAATATGTAAATATCCTGTAATATTAGGTGGGGGTAATATAATACAATAACTTTTATTTAATTTATTATTAGGCTTGAAATACCCTTTTGTTTCCCATTCATGATATAAATCTTTTTCTATTATTTCAAAATTATATTTTTTTTTCATTATGTTTTTATACTAAATATTAATTTAATTTTTTTAAAAACTTATTTTTTATTTTTTCAAAAATAAAATATTAATTATTTTATTTTAAATTATATTTAATTTTAATATTAACATATTTTTAAAAATATATTATTTATTTAATATGTTTTTAAAAATTTAATTAATACATTAAATATATATTGTATGATATATTTATATATAAAATTTTAATTTTTTTAAAAATAATTTTTATTGAGTAATAAATAATGAAAAGTTTATCAAAAAAAAAAAAAAAAATTCTAAAAAAATGGTATATTTTAGATGCTAAAGATCAAATACTTGGACGCATGGCAACTAAATTATCAATTATATTAAGTGGTAAAAATAAACCTGAATATACTCCAAATATTGATAATGGAGATTACATAATTATTATTAATTCAAATAAAATTAAAGTTACAGGAAATAAATTTAACAATAAAATATACTATAAACATAGTGGATATATAGGAGGATTAAAAAAAATATCTTTCAAAGAAAAATTATTAAAAAATCCAAATTTTATAATTAAAAATGCTGTAAAAGGTATGTTACCAAAAGGACCATTAGGTCGAAGTATGTTAAAAAAACTTAAAATTTATAATAATAAACAACATAATCATCAAGCTCAAAAACCTGAAATATTATTAATTTAATAGGAAAAATAAAATGATAAATAATACATATTATTCTACTGGTAGACGTAAGAGTGCTTCAGCAAGAGTGTTTATAAAAAATGGAAAAGGATCTATTATCATTAATAAACGTAACATTAAAGATTATTTTAATTTAGAATCATCTATTAACGCTATTTATCAACCTTTAAATTTATTTAATCTTTTAAAGAAAATAGATTTATATATAACTGTTAAAGGTGGAGGAACAACTGGTCAATCAGAAGCAATACGTCATGGTATTTCTAGAGCTTTAATAAAGTATAATGAAACATTTAGAAAAGAACTTCGTAAATCAGGATTTATAACAAGAGACTCTAGAAGCGTGGAAAGAAAAAAATTTGGTTTACGTAAATCTAGATGCAAACCACAATTTTCTAAACGTTAACTGAAATATATAATATATGTATAAATATAAAAAAGAAAATATTTTAAAATCAACTTTATACATTGTCCCAACTCCAATTGGTAATATAAAAGATATAACTATACGTGCTTTATTAATTTTAAAAAAAGTAGATATAATCGTATCAGAAAATACAAGAGTTACTAATAATTTACTTACATTTTTTTCTATTAAAAATAGTATATTTTCTTTTAATAAAGTTAATGAAATAAACAAAACAAAAATTTTATTATCAAAATTAAAAGAAGGTAAAAGCATAGCAATTGTAAGTAACGCTGGTACACCTGTGATTAACGATCCTGGTTATTTTATTGTAAAAAATTGTTATAAATTAGGTTTTCGTGTAATACCATTACCAGGAGCTTGTGCAGCAATTACAGCATTATCAGGATCTGGAATAAAATCAAAAAAATTTTGTTATGAAGGTTTTATACCATCAAAAAAAAAAAAACGAATAAATTTAATTAAATCGTTAAAAACAGAAACTAGAACATTAATTTTTTATGAAACATCATTGAGAATTATTAAAACTATTAAAGATATGAAAAAGTATTTTGGTGGTTTAAGATATATTGTCATAGCGAGAGAAATTACAAAATACTGGGAAACAATTTATGGTGATACAATTAAAAAAATTTTAGAATGGTTACAAAAAGATAAAACAAGATATAAAGGTGAATTATCTATTATAGTAGAAGGATATAAAAAAAAAAATATTATTAATAATAATATTATAAATACTTTTAAATTTCTTTTAACTGAATTAACTTTCAAAAAATCAATTGAATTAACATCAAATATTTATTTTATTAAAAAAAATTTTTTATATAAAAATCTTTTAAAATATAATAAATTAATAAAATAAATATTTCATTATTTATAATGATAAAAATATTTAAGTATTATAATACTTTTATAAGTTAAACAGACAGTCGCTTTTTATAAAATTAAGTAAATAAATTAAAAAGAGGAAAGTCCGGGCTCCATAGGGCTTGGTGCCAGATAACTTCTGGGAGGTGTAAACCTACGACAAGTGCAACAGAAAAAAAACCGCCTTTTTATAAGGTAAGGGTGAAATGGTTTGGTAAAAGCATACCGTACTATTGGTAACAATAGTTGCAATGTAAACTCCACCTGGAGAAAAGCTAAATATGAGATTAATAATGTTGCCCGCATGTATTACTCGGGTAAGCTGCTTAGAACTATTTTGTGAAAAATAGTCTAGATTAATGACTGTCCAAAACAGAACCCGGCTTACAGTTTAACTATACCGGTCTTATAAAGACCGGTAAATTTATATTAAAAAATTATTTTAATAAAAATTACTAATTAATTATTTCGAAATTATTATAATCTAAAGTAAAAAATTTTATTATGTTATTATTAAATCTAACTTTAATAATTTTATTATTATCAATAATAATAATTTTAATAATTATTCCGTAACCAAATTTATTATGTTTTACTTTTTTACCTATTCTGAATTTTTTTTTATAATGTGTATTTTTTTTAAAATTATAATTTAAATTAATATTATTAATACATGAAGATGGAATTTCTTTTATAAATCTTGATGGTTTTCTTTTTTTTTCTTTACCATATATTTTTCTTTTTTTTGCATATGTAATTGTTAATTTTTTAATTGTTCTCGTTATACCAACATATGCTAATCTACGTTCTTCTTCTAATTGTTCTATTGAATTTGTTGATATTTTATTAGGGAAAATACCTTCTTCCATACCAATAATAAATATTTGTTTAAATTCTAATCCTTTTGAAGAATGTATAGTCATTAATGTTACTGCTTCAGTTTTCTTATAATTTTTAAAATTTATAGCATCTAGAGTTGCATTAGAAATAAAGTCTTGCATAGAGTTTTCAGAAATTCCATGAATATCATTATATTGTTTTGTAGCATTCATAAGTTCTGATAAATTTTCTAATTTAGCATAATTTTTTATATTTTTTTCTTTTTTATACATGTTCCAAAGACCAGAATTTTTAATTACTAAATCAGTTTGAATATGAATAGGTAAATTATGTATTTCTTTAGATAATTTATTAATAAGATTTATGAAATTTAATACTGATTTATTTGTATTTTTTTTTAATATGTTTTTTTCAATTAGGTAACAACTTGATTTCCAAAGATTAATGTTTAAAATTTTAGCAGTTTTTTTTATTATATTTAAAGTTTTTTCTCCTATACCTCTGTTTGGAATATTAATAATTCTTTCATATGCAACATTATCATTACGATTTAAAATTAGTCTTAAATAAGATAAAGTATGTTTTATTTCTGATCTTTCAAAAAATCTAATGCCTCCATAAATTAAATAAGGAATATTAATATTTATTAAAGTTTCTTCTAAAATTCTTGATTGTGCATTACTTCTGTATAAGATAGCAAATTCTTTTAATGATGTTTTTTTATTTTTTGCTATTTTAATTTTATTTACTACAAAATTAGCTTCATCTATTTCATTAGAAGCAGAATATATATTAATAGGATCACCTAATTTACATTTAGTCCATAATGTCTTACCTAATCTAAAATTATTATTAGATATAAGAGAATTTGCAGCTTTTAATATATTGTTTGTACATCTATAATTTTGTTCTAATCGTATCGTTTTAGTATTAGGATAATCTTCTAAAAATTTATATATATTTTCTATTTTTGCACCACGCCAACCATAAATAGATTGATCATCATCACCAACAATAATTAAATTACAATTTACATTTTTTAATATTTTAATCCAATAATATTGAATTATATTTGTATCCTGAAATTCATCTACCAAAATATTTTTAAAACGATTATGATATTTATTAATTATATAAGGTTTTTTTATAAACATTTCATAACATCTTATTAATAATTCAGAAAAATCAACTAAACCGAGTTTATCACATGACTGTTGGTATTGTTTATAAATATTTTGTTCGATTTTTTTATAATAATTTTTATTATTATTTTCAAGACATGGTCTTATTCCTTTATCTTTATTATTATTTATATATAATAATAATTTTCGAGGATTCCATATTTTATCATCAAGCTTCATAGAAATTATTAAACGTTTGATTAATCTAATTTGATCTTCATTATCTAATATTTGATAATTTTTTGGAAGATTGGCGTCTTTATAGTGATTTCTTAACATACGATTACTTAATCCATGAAATGTTCCAATCCATATTTTTTTTTCTTTTTCACCTATTATTTTTTTAAGTCTAGATTTCATTTCTTCTGCAGCTTTATTTGTAAAAGTAACAGCCATTATTGAAGCAGGAGGGTATTTATTAATTTTAATAAACCATACAATTTTATTTATTAAAACATTAGTTTTACCACTACCGGCACCAGCAAGTACTAATAAATTACTATTTGATTCTGAAACAGCTTCCATTTGTTTTTTGTTTAAGCTTTTAAATAAATTATCATTCATAGAAAAACCTTAAACATATTTAATTTTTTAAAAATAAAAAATTAATTATTTAATTAATTAAGTTATATTAAAATACATTAATTATAATTTTTTTTAAAAATAAATTTTTTTAATAATTAAATTAATAGATATTAATATTTAATATTTAAATTATAAAATTTAATTTTAATTTTTTAAATAAAAATAAATTATTAATTAATAATTTTTTTTGCTGTTTTAATTACATTTTGTAAATTAAATTTGAATAAATTAAATAATTCTTTAGAAGAGCCTGATTTACCAAAAGTTTTTATACCTATTATTGCACCATATAATCCTGTATACTTATACCAAAAATCTGAAATACCAGCTTCAATTGCAATTATTGATTTTACTTTTTTAGGAAAAACAAATTCTTTATAACTTTGTTCTTGTAAATCAAAAATATCTGTAGATGGCATAGATACAACTCTAACTTTATAACCTATACATTTTAAATAATTATATGAAGTAATTGCTAAATTAACTTCAGAACCTGTAGCAATAATAATTAAATTTGGAACACATTTACAATCTTTAATTATATAACCACCACGTGATATATTTAAAATTTGATTTTTTTTTCTTTTTTGATAAATTAAATCTTGACGAGATAATACAATAGCAGTAGGTCCTGTGTTTCTTTCTATAGCACATTTCCAAGAAAAAAAAGTTTCTAATTGATCACAAGGACGCCAAGTACTTAAATTTGGAATCATTCTTAAATGAGATAATTGTTCTATTGGTTGATGAGTTGGACCATCTTCTCCTAAACCAATTGAATCATGTGTATAAATCATAATTTGATGACATCTCATTAGCGCAGCCATTCGTATAGCGCTTATAGCATAATCTGAAAATACTAAAAAAGTAGAAGTATATGGTATAAATCCTCCATATTTAAATATTCCATTAGCTATAGCTGTCATACCAAATTCTCTTACACCATAATGTATATAATTTCCATTATTATGTTTAAATATTGATTTTGATTTTGACCACATTGTTAAGTTACTATTAGATAAATCAGCTGAACCTCCAATTAATTCAGGAAGAAATGGTCCAATTGCTTCTAAACAAATATTAGATGATTTACGACCTGATATTGTATTTGAATCTTTTTTAATATTTTCAATAATATTTTCAATATATTTTTTCCATTTTATTGGTAATTGTCCTGATATTCTTCTTATTAATTCTTTTGCAAGATTTGGGAATTTTTTTTTGTAAATATTAAATTTTTTATTCCATTTTAATTCATTTTTTTCACCTGATTTTTTAGCATTCCAACTTAAATATATATGTTTTGGAATAATAAAAGGATCATAATTCCAATTAAGATTTTTACGTGTATCATATATTTCTTTTTTACTTAAAGGAGTACCATGTGATTCTGGAGTTCCAGCTTTTGATGGGGATCCAAATGCAATAATGGTATTACATATAATAATAGAAGGTTTATCTGTCACATTCCTAGAATTTTTTATAGCTAATTTTATTTCATCTCTATTATGACCATTAATATTTTTGATTACATGCCATCCATATGATTTAAAACGTAAAGCAGTATCATCATTAAAATAATTTTTTATTTTTCCATCTATAGATATTCCATTATTATCATAAAATGCAATTAATTTACCTAATTTTAATGTTCCTGCTAAAGAACATGCTTCATGAGATATTCCTTCCATTAAGCAACCATCACCCATAAATAAATAAGTATAATGATCAATAATTTCAAAATTTAATTTATTAAATTGATTAGATAAAGTTCTTTCTCCTATAGCTATACCAACTGCATTAGCTATACCTTGACCTAAAGGACCTGTTGTTACTTCTATACCTTGTGTATTAAAACATTCTGGATGACCTGGTGTTTTAGAATGAATTTTACGAAAATTTTTAATTTCTTCTATTGAAATATCATAACCAGTAAGATGTAATATACTATATAATAAAATAGAAGCATGACCATTTGATAAAATAAAACGATCACGATTAATCCATTTAGGATTACATGGATTATGTTTTATATAATCACGCCATAAAACTTCAGCAATATCTGACATACCCATAGGTGCTCCTGGATGTCCAGAATTAGCATTACTTATTGCGTCAATACTTAAAAATCTTAAAGCATTTACAATATATTTTATAGATGACATTAAATCTCCAAATAAAAAATTTTTTATTTACTTATATTATTTAAATTTTGATAAAATATAAATTTTTTAATAATTTTATTTTTTTAAAAAATTTAATATTTAAATACATATAAATTATATATTTAATATATTAAAGCAAAAAAAAATAAAAAAATACATAATATTTTTTCTTTATATTTATTTTTACTTAATATAGGTAATATAATTCTACGTTTTAAAGGCCAAAATATAGGAACACCTAATGGAGTTATTATATCTGATAAAATATGACTTATATAACCAATTATCATAGATTGAAATGAATCTATAGGAATAAATTTTTTAAAAAAAAAATTAATTTTAAAAAAAAAAATAAAAAAAAAAACTATAAAAAAACTATGTGTAAAACCACGATGACCTAGTATTTTATTTAAAGGTAAAGATAACCATTTTATTTTTTTACCTATAAATGATTTAGGATGATCTATATCTGGTAGCAAACATGTTAATAATGCTCCTGGTATTATATGCCACCAATCTCCATTACCTAATATATTTGTAATATAAATTTTTTTTGATAAAATAGCTACAGATAAAGAAAAGATTATATGTCCAGTGTATTGCATATGTTTTAAATTTATTTATTTTTAATACTATTTGTTTTTAAAATTAAAACGCTTATTAAATTTATCAATTCTTCCACCAATATTGATTTTACGTTGTTTTCCTGTAAAATATGGATGACAAGCACTACATATATCAATATGTATATTTTTTTTATTAATTGTAGAAAAAATTTCAATTATATTACCACAAGAACACAATGCAGTTATATTTGTATAATTTGGATGTATATTTTTTTTCATTATATACCTTAGTTTATCAATTAAAAAATTAAAGTTTATTTATAAAATTGTTAATATTTTAATTTTATTAAATAGTTCAATATAATTAATATATTAAATTATAATTAATTTTTAAGTATGTTAAATATATAAATTAATAATTTATATAAATTTATTGCTTTATTTATATAAAAAATATAATATCATGTATTATAAAAAAATAATATTTTTTTAAAAATTTAATAAATATTTAATTTTTATTAAATTTTTTTTTAAGGATTTTATCATGACAACTATTTTAAGTGTAAGACGAAATAAATCTGTTGTAATGGGTGGTGACGGACAAGCTACTATAGGAAATACTGTAATGAAAAGTAATGTCAAAAAAGTTAGAAGATTATATAATAAAAATGTTATCGCAGGTTTTGCAGGTGGTACATCTGATGCTTTTACATTATTTGAACTATTTGAAAGAAAATTAGATTCTTATCAAGGGCAAATAATAAAATCTGCTGTGGAACTAGCTAAAGATTGGCGAAATGATCGTTTATTAAGACGTTTAGAAGCGTTATTAGCTGTAGCAGATGAAAAATCATCTATTATTATTAGTGGAAATGGAGATGTTATTCAACCTGAAAATGATATTATTGCAATAGGCTCAGGCGGAAATTATGCACAATCTGCAGCAATAGCATTATTAAAAAATACTGATCTTAGTGCTATTGAAATAGTTAATAAGTCATTAAAAATAGCTAGTAATATTTGTATATATACTAACAATTTTTATACTATTGAAGAATTAAAATGTAAAAAAAAAGACTAAGGATTATAACATGTCTGAAATGACCCCAATTGAAATAGTAAAAGAATTAGATTGTTACATTATAGGTCAAAAAAAAGCAAAAAAAGCAGTTGCTATAGCATTAAGAAATCGTTGGAGAAGAATGAAAGTTGAAAAAAAATTAAGAAATGAAATCACACCAAAAAATATATTAATGATAGGCCCAACAGGTGTAGGTAAAACTGAAATATCAAAAAGATTAGCTACATTATCTAATGCTCCTTTTATTAAAGTTGAAGCTACTAAGTTTACTGAAGTGGGATATGTTGGCAAAGAGGTAGACTCAATAATAAGAGATTTAACTGATACATCATTTAAAATGATTAAAAATAAATATATTAAAAAAAATAAAGTAAATGCCAAATTACTTGCAGAAGATCGTATTTTAGATGTAATTATTCCGTATCCTTTAAATTTTAATAAAACAAAAGAAAATAATGAAAGTTATAATAATACTAGAAATAAATTTAGAAAAAATTTACGTGATGGTAAATTAAATAATAAAGAAATAGAAATAAATCTATCTTCATCTCTAGGTTTAGAAATAATGGCACCACCAGGAATGGAAGAAATGACAAATCAATTACAATTAATGTTTAAAAATATTTCTGGAAACAAAAAAAAAATCAGAAAAATAAAAATCAAAGAAGCTTTAATATTATTAACAGAAGAAGAATCTAATAAACTTTTAAATCCTGAAAATATTAAAGAAAAATCAATTGAATATGTAGAACAAAATGGAATTGTATTTATTGATGAAATAGATAAAATATGTAAGATTGGAGAATCTTATGGACCAGATATATCTAGAGAAGGAGTACAAAGAGATCTTTTACCATTACTTGAAGGTTGTACAGTATCTACAAAACATGGAATGGTTAAAACAGATTATATTTTATTTATTGCATCTGGTGCTTTTCAAATTTCTAGTCCTTCAGATTTGATACCTGAATTACAAGGAAGATTACCAATTAAAGTAGAATTGGATATGTTATCATCTAAAGATTTCGAAAGAATTTTAATAGAACCAAATTCATCTATTACTAATCAATATACAGCATTAATGAAAACCGATGGAATAAATATTAACTTTACTAAAGATGGAATCAAATGTATTGCTGAATACGCATGGAAAATAAATGAAAATACAGAAAATATAGGAGCAAGACGTCTGCATACTGTAATAGAAACTTTAATGGAAGATATATCTTTTAATTTAACTAAATATCAAGGTAAAAATATTTCTATTAACAAATTGTATGTAGTTAATAGTTTAAATAAATTAACCTTAAAAGAAGATTTAAGTAAATTTATACTTTAATTTTAATTTAAATATAAATATTTATTTATATATTAAATAAATTAATAATTTAAATTATATTTAATTTTATTTTCATAATATTTATTGTGTATAAATAAATTATAAATATTTATTTTAGATGAAATTATAAAATTTAAAAATATAATAAAAGAGATAAATTTTATGAATAAATGGGTAAAAGGTAACATAATTAATATAAAACATTGGTCAGAATATATTTTGACTTTAATTGTACATGCTCCTGTTAATTTTTTTATAGCTGGTCAATTTACAAAAATAAGATTAGAAATTAATAAAAAAAAAATACATAGATCTTATTCTTATGTAAATCCTCCTAAATCTGATAATTTAGAATTTTATTTAATTTCTATTAAAAAAGGTAAACTTAGTAAATATTTAAATATTTTAAAAAAAGGGGATACAGTTTCTATTAAAAAAGAATCTTTAGGATATTTTACTTTAAATAATATTAAATCATGTAAACATTTATGGATGATATCAACAGGTACAGCAATAGGGCCATATTTATCAATTTTAAGTCAGAAAGAAAATATAAATAAATTTGAAAAAATAATTTTAGTACACTCAGTACGTTTAAATAAAGAATTTAGTTATGAAAATAAAATTAAAATACTTAAAAAAAAATATAAAAATAAATTATTAATTCAAAAAATTGTAAGTCGAGAAAAAGTATATGAATCAATATCAGGAAGAATTCCTATGTTGATATATAATGGATTATTAGAATCGTCAGTTCATTTAAATATTAATGCAAAAAATAGTCATATAATGTTATGTGGAAATCCTAGTATGATAAAAGATACTACAAAAATATTAGAAGATATTAAAGGTATGAAAAAAAATTTAATTAATATTAATGGAAATATAACAACAGAAAATTATTGGTAATTTATAAAATCAAATATAATAAAATTAAGATCTTTTTGTTTGTTATTGAAAATAATTTAAGGAATAAAATGAGATATCCTTTAATTGTTGGAAATTGGAAATTAAATGGTACAAAATACATAATTAATGAAATGATCACTATTTTAAATAATAATTTAAAAAAAATTATAAAAAATTGTAATGTAGTTATTACTCCTCCTAATGTATATCTTGATTTTTCACAAAAAAAATTATATAAATCTAAAATTATTTTAGGCGCTCAAGATGTAGATATTCATTTATTTGGTTCTTTTACTGGTGAAACATCAGCTAAAATGTTAAAAGATTTAGGTGTTAAATATACTATTATAGGACATTCAGAACGTCGTTTGTATCATAATGAATATGATGAAATTATAATTAAAAAATTATCTATATTAAAAAAAGAATCAATTATACCTATAATATGTATAGGTGAAAATTTATCAGATAAAGAAAATGGAAAAACACAACAAATATGCATTAATATTATTGACAAAATAATAAAAAAGTTAGGTGTTGAATCATTATATAATACTGTTATTGCATATGAACCTATATGGGCTATAGGAAATAACCAATCAGCAAAACCTAATTATGTACAACAAGTTAACAAATTTATTAGAGATCATATATCTAAATATGATTTAGAAATATCGAAAAATATTATTATTCAATATGGAGGTTCAGTTAATCACAAAAATGCTTTTTTGTATCTTGAAAAACCTGATATTGATGGTTTAATTATAGGAAATACTTCATTAAATCCTAATTACTTTACAGAAATAATAAAATTTGCTATAAAAGAAAAATTTTTAAAAAAAATGAATATTTAATATTGATTAATAATTAGTGTAAATATAAAAATATTTAACCCCATTGAAGCAATAATGAAAGATACCATATATATTTTATATTAAGATTAATTAATATAAATAATAACATGAAAGAAATTTTTTTAAATTTGAGGTTAAAATGAATATACGTCCATTACATGATAAAGTTATTATAGAACGTAAAGATGTTGAAACAAAATCATCTGGTGGTATTGTTTTAACAGGCTCTGCTGCAGAAAAATCTACTCATGGAAAGGTGTTAGCTGTAGGAAAAGGTCGTGTTTTAGATAATGGTAAGATAAGATCTTTAGATGTTAAAATAGGTGATATTGTTATTTTTAATGATGGATATGGTGTAAAAGTTGAAAAAATAGATAAAAAAGAAGTTTTAATAATGTCAGAAAGTGATATTTTAGCAATTATTAAAAATTAATATTAATTAATACATATTTAATTAAATATATTTAAAGGAAATTATACATGTCAGCTAAAGATGTAAAATTTGGTAATAATGCTCGTTCCAAAATGCTTAAAGGTGTTAATGTTTTAGCAGATGCAGTAAAAGTAACATTAGGTCCTAAAGGTAGAAATGTTGTTTTAGATAAATCTTTTGGATCTCCATCAATAACAAAAGATGGCGTATCAGTTGCTCGTGAAATTGAATTAGAAGATAAATTTGAAAATATGGGAGCTCAAATGGTAAAAGAAGTAGCATCCAAAGCTAATGATTCTGCTGGTGATGGTACTACCACTGCTACTGTTTTAGCTCAATCTATAGTTAGTGAAGGAATGAAAGCTGTAGCTGCTGGAATGAATCCTATGGATTTAAAACGTGGTATAGATAAAGCGGTTATTGCTGCTGTAAAAGAATTAAAAAAATTATCAGTTCCTTGTTCTGATTCTAAATCTATTGCACAAGTAGGTACTATATCTGCAAATTCAGATGAAACAGTAGGTTCATTAATTGCAGAAGCAGTGACTAAAGTAGGAAAAGAAGGTGTTATAACAGTAGAAGAAGGTTCAGGATTACAAGATGAATTAGATGTTGTTGAAGGAATGCAATTTGATCGTGGTTATTTATCTCCTTATTTTATAAATAAACCAGAAAATGGCATTGTGGAGTTAGAAAATCCTTATATTTTACTTGCAGATAAAAAAATCTCAAATATAAGAGAAATGTTACCTTTATTAGAAGCTATAGCTAAATCAGGCAAACCTTTAATGATAATATCAGAAGATGTAGAAGGTGAAGCTTTAGCTACATTAGTAGTAAATAACATGAGAGGCATAGTAAAAGTATCCGCTGTTAAAGCTCCAGGTTTTGGTGATAGAAGAAAATCTATGTTACAAGATATAGCAATTCTTACATCTGGTACTGTTATTTCAGAAGAAATTGGATTAGAGTTAGAAAAAGCAACTATAGAAGAAATGGGACAAGCTAAAAAAATTATTATTACTAAAGATACTACAACTATTATTGATGGATTAGGTGATAAATTAATGATAAATAGAAGAGTATCTCAAATTAATAAACAACGTGAAGAAGCTACTTCTGATTATGATCGTGAAAAATTACAAGAACGTATAGCAAAATTAGCAGGAGGAGTAGCTGTTATTAAAGTTGGAGCTGCAACTGAAGTAGAAATGAAAGAAAAAAAATCAAGAGTTGAAGATGCGCTTAATGCTACAAGAGCAGCTGTAGAAGAAGGTGTAGTTGCTGGTGGCGGTGTAGCATTAATTAGAGTAGCTAATATTATATCAAATGTAATTGGTGATAATGAAGATCAAAATGTAGGAATTAAAGTTGCATGTAAAGCTATGGAATCTCCTTTACGTCAAATCGTTGCAAATGCAGGTGAAGAACCATCTGTTATTGCTAATAAAGTAAAAAATTCTAAAGGAAACACTGGATATAATGCTTCAACAGAACAGTATGGAAACATGATTGAAATGGGTATTTTAGACCCAACTAAAGTAACTAGATCAGCTTTGCAATATGCAGCATCAATTGCAGGTCTTATGATTACTACTGAATGTATGGTAACAGATTTACCAAAAGAAGATAAAATAGATACAAATAGTTCTGGAATGAATAGTGGTATGGGTGGTATGGGCGGCATGATGTAAGAATAAATACAAATTACACTATTCTAATTTTTTAACCCCCTTTATATTCTGGGGGTTAAATTTTTTCTTAAATTCAATTTAATCCAATTGTCTAAAATTATAGCAGCTGAAATAGAATTTACTTTTTTTAAATAATGATATCCAAATTTATTAAATAATTTTTGACGTGCTTCTATACTAGTTAATCTTTCATCTTGCATTTTGATTTTATAACCAAATTTAATATGAATGTTATTAGCAAAATTACGCGCAAGGTGAGTTATAATTTGCTCACTCCCATCCATATTTAAAGGTAATCCAACTATTATCAAATATGGTTTCCACTCATTCAAAATTTTACCTATATTAACCCATAATGTTTTTTTTTTTATTTCTTTTAGAGGACTTGCTTTACAAGTAATAAATTGACCTATAGCTACTCCAATATTTTTAGTTCCAAAATCAAATGATATTATATTTTTAGATTTAAAAATAATTAATCTCCTTAATTTGAAAATAAATTTATTATAAAATTAAATAAATTTAATATTTATTATATAATAAATATTAAATTTATTTAATTTTATAATAAATTTATTTTCAAATTAAGGAGATTAATTATTTGTTACATTATGAAATAGTATTTATTTTTTACCCTGAAAAAATAGAGAAAATTTTAAATATTGTTAAAAAATTTACTGATTATGTTAAAACAAATTCAGGTTTAATTCATAGAAAAGAACATTGGGGATGTCGTAATTTATCCTATAATATTAATAAAGAAATAAAAGCTTATTATTTTTTAATTAATGTAGAAATTTATTTTAAAAATTTAGAAGAAATAAGAAATATTATTAAATTTAATGAATTAATTATAAGAATTTTTATTTTAAAAATGAAACATGCAATTAAAAAAAGTTCTTATATATTAGAATTTAAAGAAGAAAAAAATTTAAGAAAAAAATAAAATAAATATTTAAAAAAATAATAAAATAATAAATTTGCTAAACATTTAATAAATTTTATAATTTTTTCAATTAA
Source organism: Candidatus Makana argininalis (assembly GCA_051307355.1). Classification (GTDB taxonomy): domain Bacteria; phylum Pseudomonadota; class Gammaproteobacteria; order Enterobacterales; family Enterobacteriaceae; genus Makana; species Makana argininalis_D. The sequence continues at coordinate 253,534 of JBPPLQ010000001.1, read as the reverse complement.
ATTAATAAACGGATTTAGTTATGATAAAATATTTTAGAAGGCGTAAATTTTGTAGATTTACTGCAGAAAAAATTGATTTTATTGATTATAAAGATATTAATACACTTAAAAAGTATATAACAGAAAGTGGTAAAATAATTCCAAAAAGAATTACAGGTACAAAATCAAAATATCAGCGTCAACTTTCTAAGGCTATTAAAATAGCTAGATATCTTTCATTATTGCCATATAATGATAATCACAGTTTATAGAATAAATTTTATTATATAAATTAGGAAAATAAAATGTATGTGATTCTTCTTGATAAAATTAAAAAATTAGGATCAATAGGTAAACAAGTTAATGTAAAATCAGGATATGCTAGAAATTATTTATTTCCACTTGGAAAAGCTATTCAATCTAATAAGAAGAATTTAAAATATTTTTTGAAAATTAAAAATAAATTAAAAAAAAATATAGAAATATTAAAAATTTATAATACAGAAAGATTAGAAAAAATAAATAATTTAAAAGAAATAATTATTGAAGCTAAATCAGGATTAGAGGGTAAATTATTTGGATCAATAAGATCTAAAGATATATATGAAAAAATAATTAAAAGAGGCATAAATATTAATAAAAATGAAATAAAACTCCCTAATGGTTTATTAAGAAATATTGGTCTTCATAAAATAAAAATAAAGATAAGTAAAGATATAATAATTAATTTTAACGTGAAGATTATATCTTCAAGATAATTTATTACATATTCGTTTAATTAAATAAGTTTATATTTAAAATATTTTCGGCGAGAGAGGATTTGAACCTCCGACCTACTGGTCCCAAACCAGTTGCGCTACCAAGCTGCGCTACTCGCCGATACAATTTAATAAATTTAATAATTTTAATATGGGTGATTGATGGGATTCGAACCCATGACTACTGGAACCACAATCCAGGGCTCTACCAACTGAGCTACAATCACCATATAATTTTATTATAACATAATTTTTAAAATTTTAAATATTTTTAAAATTATAAATAATATAAATTTAAAAATTATATTTAATTAATTATTATTTATATCAAATTTTTTTTAAAAAATATAATAATTTTTAATTTATCTACTAAAAAGAGATTACATATGAAAAATATTAATCCTATTAATACCATTTCTTGGAAAAAATTAAATACTCATTTTAAATGTATGAAAAATATTAATATAAAAGACTTATTTTTACAAGATGAGAATAGATTTTTAAAATTTTCTAAAATTTTTAAAAATAATATTTTGATAGATTATTCGAAGAATTGTATTACATCAACAACATTAAACATATTAATAAATTTATCACATGAATGTTATTTAAAAGAATCAATTTTATATATGTTTCAAGGACAATATATAAATAAAACCGAAAATCGTGCAGTATTACACATAGCATTACGTAATCGCTTTAATATTCCAATTAATATAAATAATAATAATATTATGTTAAATATAAATTTAATTTTATCCAAAATGAAAAAATTTTGTAATAAAGTTATTATAGGAAAATGGAAAGGATATACAAATAAATCAATTACAGACATAGTAAATATTGGCATTGGTGGTTCTTACTTGGGACCATATATGGTTAATGAATCTTTAAAATACTATAAAAATCATCTTAATATTCATTATATTTCTAATATTGATGGTACTAATTTTATTGAAGTAATTAAAAATCTTAATCCTGAAACAACTATGTTTTTAATAGCATCTAAAACATTTACAACTGAAGAAACAATGACAAATGCAAATAGTGCTCTTTGTTGGTTTATGAGTTTTGCTATTAAAAAAAAATATATAAATCAACATTTTATTGCATTATCTTCAAATAAAACATTAGTAAATCAATTTGGTATTAATACTAAAAATATGTTTGAAATTTGGGACTGGGTAGGTGGACGTTATTCTATTTGGTCATCAATAGGTTTATCAATTGCTTTATCTATTGGTTTTGAAAATTTTGAAAAAATGTTAAATGGTGCTCATGATATGGATATTCATTTTTTAAATACTAAATTAAATGAAAATATACCTGTCATTTTAGCTTTAATAGGAATTTGGTATAATAATTTTTATAATTTTGAAACAGAAGCTATTTTACCATATGATCAATATATGCATAGATTCCCATCTTATTTTCAACAAGTAAATATGGAATCAAATGGTAAATATATTGATAGAAATGGAAATTTTATAAATTATCAAACAGGTCCTATAATATGGGGTGAATCTGGAACAAATGGACAACATTCATTTTATCAACTTATTCACCAAGGTACAAAAATAATACCTTGTGATTTTATTGCTCCTGCTTTAAGTCATAATAAAATTTCTATACATCATGAAAAATTATTATCTAATTTTTTTGCTCAAACAAAAGCTCTTGCTTTTGGAAATAAATTAAATATCAAAAATTATAAAAATAATAATAAAAAAAAAACAGTAAATATAAATTTAGATAAATTTAAATATTTTGAAGGTAATAGACCTACTAATTCAATTTTATTAAGTGAAATAAATCCTTATAATTTAGGAGCTTTAATAGCACTTTATGAACATAAAATTTTTACTCAAGGTATTTTGTTTAATATTTATAGTTTTGATCAATGGGGTGTAGAATTAGGTAAAAAATTATCTAATAAAATTTTTAAAACAATAAATAACAATAAAAATATTAATAATAATTATAAAAACAGTAATTTAATAAATTTTTATAAAAAATTTTTATAAATTTATAAATATATGTTTTAAATTTTTTAAATAGTTATGATATTAATTTAATAATAATTATATATATAATATATACATAAAGAATCAATTTATATCTGAATATATAGATTTTATTTTTTACTTTTTGTTAATATATATCTTAATATAATAAATTATTATAAAATTTAGGGGCGTAGTTCAAATGGTAGAGCACCGGTCTCCAAAACCGGTAGTTAGGAGTTCAAATCTCTTCGCCCCTGTAATATTAAAATATTAATAAAAATATTTTACATAAATTAATTTTTTTTTAAAATATTATATGATTGTAATTTGCCAAAGTTATAATATTTTTAATAATTCCACCACCTAAACATATTTCAGATAAATAAAAAACAGCAGATTGTCCTGGAGTTACAGAACATATAGGATAATTAAATATTACACTTAATGTATTTAAATTTATTTTTTTAACAAAACAATCTATGTCATTTTGACGATATCTTGTTTTAACTTTACAAAAAAAAAATTTTTTAATTTGTTTTTTATTTATCCAATTTATATTTTTAACTATAATACCAATAGACATTATTTTTGGATGATTTTTATTTTGAGATACAATAAGATTATTATTTTTAATATCTTTTTCTATTACATACCAAGGATACTGTTTGTAATTTTTTACACCACCAATTCCAATACCTTTTCTTTGACCTAAAGTATAATATATTAATCCATTATGCATTCCTAATTTTCTTTTTTTATCTGAAATAATTAATCCAGGATTTTTATTTAAATATTTACTTATAAATTTGTTAAAATTCTTTTTACCAATAAAACAAATACCTGTTGAATCTTTTTTATATGCATTTATTAAACCTACTTTTTTAGCTATTTTTCTTATTTTTTGTTTATTAAAATAACCTAAAGGGAATAAACAGTAGTTCAGTTCTTTGCCTAAATTATATAAAAAATAACTTTGATCTTTTTTCTTATCTTTACCTTTTAATAAAAAAAAATTTTTATTAAATATGTATTTTCTTACATAATGCCCTGTAGCTATAAAATCAGCTCCTAATTTTTTTATTGCAAATTTTAAAAAAATATTAAATTTTATTTCTTTATTACATAAAATATCTGGATTTGGTGTAATTCCATTACTGTACAATTTTAGAAATTTAATAAAAACATTATTCCAATAATAAAAAGAAAAATTGACAATATGAAGTTTTATTTTAAGTTTATAACATACAGTTTTAACATCTAATAAATCTTTATAAGTAGAACAATCATTTTTATTATCTTCTTCATACCAATTTTTCATAAATAACCCTTCTACTAAATATCCTTTTTTTATAAGTAATAAAGCTGAAACAGAAGAATCAACACCACCAGACATTCCAACTATAACTTTTTTTTTATTTAAAAGCATAAATAACTCATTATTTATTTAAAAAATTTTATAAATATTTAATTTAATTTAATAATGAATATATAAAAAATTATTTATTTAAATTTAAATTTTTTTTATGTAAAAGAAAAACACCATATCCGCCTTTTTTGAATTTTAACCATCTAAATGGTAATTTTGGATAAATATTAATAATATTAACTATATTATTTCCAATTTCACAAATGAGAATTCCATCTTTAGTTAAAAATTTAAAAGATAATAATAAAATATTTTTTATAAATTTTAAACCATCTATATCAGCATATAAACTAATGATAGGTTCATGACTAAATTCTAAAGGCAAATTATTTATTTCTTTTTTATTTACATATGGTGGATTAGTTATGATCAAATCATATGTTTGTTTTTTATTAATATTATGAAATAAATCAGAATAAATAATATTTATTTTTTTTTTCATTCTATGTTTTTTTATATTTTTTTTAGCAACTGATAACGCACTTAAAGAAATATCAACTGCATCAATTTTTGCTTCAGGGTAAACATAAGCGCAAGCAATAGCGATACAACCACTACCTGTACACATATCTAGTATATTTTTAGGATTTTTATTTATAATTTTATTAAACTTATTAAAAATAATTTCAGCAATAGGTGATCTTGGTATAAAAACACGTTTATCTATATAAAATTCTAAACCACAAAAATATGATTTATTAATTAAATATGCAACAGGGATTCGTTCATAAATTCTTTTAATAACTCTTTTAATAATTAAAGTACGTTCTTTTAATTTTAAATTTAATTTATAAATATTTTTTACTGATGCAATAGGTATTAATAAACTATTCATAATTAAATTTAAAGATTCATCTAACGAATTATTTGTTCCGTGACCATAATATAGATTATTATAATTAAATTTACTTAATGTCCATTTAATAAAATCTTTAATTGTATTAAGAGATAATATAGTATCTTTAATATTTATCATAAGATCTCTATTTTAATTTTATTTTTAAAATGTTAAAATTATTTTTTAAAATTTAATAATTTATAAGGAAATTTAATAAAAAAATGAAAAAAAAAATTCCATATATTGAAAGATGAAATGTTTATTTTTAAAAAATTTGTGTTTAATCAACAAGGTTTATATAAAAAAAATTTTAAAAAAAAAAAAAATGTTATATCAAAATCTGTTTCATCATATAAAAAAAAAAAAAAAAAAAGAATTTATTTTTGCTTTTCTAATAAATATAATAATATTAAAAAATATAATGGACCAATCAGATATGTTCGTAATGATGTTAGATCATGTGAAATGAAAAAATTACAAAAAGGATATTATTATCCTACTATAATTTTAGATATGCATGGAATGACAATAATACAGGCTAAATTAGAATTAAATGCTTTAATTAAAAAATGTAGAATTGATTATATTAATTGTGCTTGTATTATTCATGGATATGGTAAATTTATTTTAAAAAATAAAATACCTTTTTGGCTTTCAAAAAATCCTTATATAAAAGGATTTCATAGAGCACCAAATAAATTTGGTGGAAATGCAGCTTTATTGATTTTAATAGATATTGATTTATAAGTTTTTAATTTTTAAAAATATTTAATATATTGGATATTTATAACATAAATTAATAACTTTTTTTTTAATTAATTTAATTAATAATGTATTATTTATATCATTTAATATATTACATATCCATTTAGTAATTTTTTTAACTTGATACTCTTTAAAACCTCTTTTTGTGATAGCAGATGTTCCTATACGAATACCAGACGTATAGTAAGGTTTTAATAAATCATTTGGAATTAAATTTTTATTTACAATAATATTTGCTAAACTTAAAATATTACTAGCTTTTTTACCTGTAATATTTTTATTTGATAAATCTAATAAAAATAAATGATTATCTGTTCCACCAGAGACAACTCTAAATTTATTTAATAAAAATATTGATACCATATATTTAGAATTTTTAATAACTTGTTTCTGATATTGAATAAATTTTAAATCCATTGCTTCTTTAAAAGCAATAGCTTTAGCTGCTATAACATGCATCAATGGACCTCCTTGAGTACATGGAAAAACAGCACTATTTAATTTTTTATACATTTGTTTACTACCATTTTTCGCTAAAATCATACCTCCTCTTGGACCAGATAAAGTTTTATGAGTTGTTGTAGTTACAACATGGCTATATTTAATTGGATTAGGATATAGACCAGCTGCTATTAATCCAGATACATGAGCAATATCTGCTAATAAATAACAACCAAATTCATCAGCAATTTTACGCATTTTTTTCCAATCAATAATTCTAGAATATGATGAAAATCCACCTATAATCATTTTAGGTTTATACGTTTTAGATATTAAATATAATTCTGTATAATTTATTTTTTCTTTATCATTTAATCCGTAATGTATTACTTTATATAATTTACCTGATAAATTAATTGAAGATCCATGTGTTATATGTCCTCCATGTGAAACTTTCATTCCAACAATTGTATCTCCTGGATTAAGTAAAGCTGTATATACAGCAAAATTTGCTTGTGATCCAGAATGAGGTTGAACATTAGCATAATCAGCAGAAAATAATTTTTTAGCTCTATTAATTGCTAATGTTTCTATAACATCCACATTTTCACATCCACTATAATAACGTTTACCAGGATACCCTTCTGCATATTTATTAGTTAAACATGATCCTTGTGCATACATTACTTCATTACTTGTATAATTTTCAGAAGCAATAAGTTGTATATTATTTTCTTGTCTAATTTTTTCTTTTGTAATTGCATTCCAAATTTTTTTATCATAACTTAAAAAGTTTATTTTATTTTTTAACATAATTTTCCGATTTTATATTTATTAAAAAAATATTTGTCTTTGATTTTTAAAATTATATTATTAAATTTAATTTTTAAAATTATTAACGCACCCGAAAGGATTTGAACCTATAACCTCTCGGTTCGTAGCCGAGTGCTCTATCCAATTGAGCTACGGGTGCATTTAAATTTAGGTGAGAGAGGGATTCGAACCCTCGATACAGATTTGAACTGTATATTCCATTAGCAAAGGAGCGCCTTAAACCTCTCGGCCATCTCACCTTTAATTATTTATATTTATAATATAAAAAAAGTTATTAAATTAATTGTCAATGTATTAATAATTAATATTTAATTATATTTATTAATGAAATTTATAATAATATATTAAAATAATTTATTTATTAATATAAATTTTATTAATATTTTTTGTAAAAAAATAAGTAATTGCTAGTAATAATAAAATTATTTTAATTTAAATTAAAAAATTTATATTTTTAAAAAATAATAATTTATTACAATAAATATTGTATTATATTTACAATAAATACATACAAAAATTTATATTTTTTAAATATACATTTTGTTTAATAAAATTAAACATATTAATTAATTATAAAATTAAAAAATTTTATTAATTTTTAAATGAAAATAAATACTTTTATTGTTTTAATAATATTTATTAATATAATATATTGTATTAAAAAATTTTTTAAAAATATAATTTTTTTATTGTATTTAATATTTAACAATTATTTTTTTGATTTATTTGAAATTTTTAATATTATTTCATTACTTTAATATTAATATATATATCATATATGAAGATCATATTAAATATAAAAAATTATTTTTATAAATTTTTTTGTTTAATATTTTTTAATTTTTTTAAAAAAAATATTAATTTTTCAATATATTATAAAAATTTTTGTTTAATATTTTATTTTATTAAATATAATTAATTTTTTATAAAACAACTTTTTTTAATTGATCTTTGTTTTTGTTCATTCATTTTAGTATTATAAATATTTTCATCAATATCTATGTTCTTTTCTTTGCATATTTTTTTAATGAAATCTATAGGAAAACCATAAGTGTCATAAAGTTTAAAAACAGTATTACCATCTAATACATTAGATTTAATTTTATTTATTTGTTTATTTAATAATTTTAATCCTATATTAATAGTTTTTTCAAATTTTTTTTCTTCTAATAAAATAATATTTTTTATTTTATTTTTATTAGAAATGATTTTAATTAATTGTATTTTCATTATATAAATTAAAGATGGTATTATTTTATATAAAAATGGTTTTTTACTTCCTAAAATTTTACCATGTTTTATAGCTCTTCTTATTATACGTCTAAGAACATAACCTTTTCCTTCATTTGAAGGCATTAAACCATCATTTATTAAAAAAAAACAAGATCTAATATGATCTGATATAACTAGTAAAGATTTATTATTGATATTTGTTATATTTAATATATTAGATATAGATAATATAAGTTTTTTAAAAATATCAATTTTAAAATTCGAATCAACATTTTGTAATACTGAAGAAATTCTTTCTAGACCCATTCCTGTATCAACAAAAGGTTTGTCTAATTTTATTAAATCTCCATTACAATTTTTATTAAATTGTATAAAAACTAAATTCCATATTTCTATGTATCTATTACCTGTTTTGTTTTTATCCCCAGGTTTATTTCCATAAATATTTTCACCTCTATCATAAAATATTTCTGAGCATGGTCCACATGGACCTGTTTCACCCATTTGCCAAAAATTATCGGAAATATTGTTACCTATATTATTATCTCCAATAGAAATTATGTTTTTTTTTGGTAATTTTATTTCATTTAACCATATTTTATATGTTTCATAATCTTTATAATAATAAGTCACTATAAGTTTATTTTTAGGTATATTAAACCAATTTTTATGTGTTAATAATTCCCATGCATAAAAAATTGCTTCTTTTTTGAAATAATCATTAAAACTAAAATTACCAAGCATTTCAAAAAATGTATGATGATGTGATGTATAACCTACATTTTCTAAATCATTATGTTTGCCACCAGCTCTAACACAATTTTGAGACGTTACAACTCTTTTATAAGGAAAATTATTTGAATTTAAAAAAATATTTTTAAATTGATTCATTCCTGAATTTGTAAACATAATTGATTTATCATCATTTATTAAAAGGGAACTTCCTGCAATTATTTTATGATTTTTATTTTTAAAAAAATTTATAAATTTTTTACGTATGTTATAACTACTATTTATCATATATTTCTCTTTTTATAAATAATTTTATATTAATAAATTTTAATAAATATAATTAATTTATTTTAAATATGTTTTTATATATAATTAAATATTAATATTTTAAAATATATTTTTATATATAAATTATTTATAAAAATTAAACATTATTTATATAATATATATTATTAAAAATTATTAAATAATAATATATATTAAAAAATTATTTTTTGAAAATAATTTCTCTTATTTTATTATATATTTTTTTATATATTTCTGGTCTTGTTTCTAAAAATTTTTGAACATTTAATTTACCTTGTCCTATTTTTATACCATTATAACTATACCAAGATCCAGATCTTTCAATTAAATTATATTTTAAACTAATATTTATAAGTTCATTAATAACATTAATACCATTACCATATATAATTTGAAATTCTGCTTGTTTAAAAGGTACTGATATTTTATTTTTAATTACTTTAACTATAGTATTATTACCAATTATTACATCACCTTCTTTTATATATCCTGTACGTCTAATATCCAATCTTACTGATGAATAAAATTTAAGTGCATTGCCTCCTGTAGTTGTTTCTGGATTTCCATATGTTATACCGATTTTAATACGTATTTGATTAATAAATATTAAAAGAGTATTAGAATTTTTTAAATTTCCAGATAATTTTCTCATAGCTTGACTCATCATTCTAGCAGTTAAACCCATATGTGAATCTCCTATTTCTCCATCAATTTCAGCTTTTGGTGTAAGAGCTGCTACGGAATCCACAATTATTAAATCTACTGAACCAGACTTTGTTAATGAATCGCAAATTTCTAAAGCTTGTTCTCCATTATCAGGTTGAGAACAAAGAAGGTTATCAATATCTACACCAACTTTTTTAGCATATATTGGATCTAAAGCATGTTCTGCATCTATAAAAGCACAAATCTTTTTTTTTTTTTGAAATGTTGCTATAATTTGAAGTGTTAAAGTTGTTTTACCAGATGATTCTGGTCCATATATTTCAACAATTCTACCTAAAGGTAATCCTCCTGCTCCTAATGCAATATCTAAAGAAAGAGATCCTGTGGAAATCGTTTCAACATCCATAGAGCGATCTTCTCCTAATCTCATAATTGAACCCTTTCCAAATTGTTTTTCAATTTGATTTAACACATTTTGTAAAGATTTTTTTTTTTTATTATCTATAATCATTATTTAATTCCTGTTAATCTTTAGTTTTATTATTATAAATATATTTTATTTATTTTTTAAAAATTAATTGTTTAATAATTATATTTAATATAAATTAATTATACTAATGTTATAATTTAAAATGGAATTAAATTCCAAGTTTATATATAATAATATTAACAATTTATATTGTGAATATTATTAATTTATTTATATATGTTTATATGTTTTAATATTTAATGATTTTTTTAAAAATCTCTTAATATGTAAGGAATTTTATGGTAAAAATTCGTTTAACTAGAATCGGATCTAAAAAAAATACATTTTATAAAATAATAGTAACAGATTCAAGAAATCCTAGAGATGGCAAATTTATTGAAAGTTTAGGTTTTTTTGATCCAAAAAATAAAAATAATAAAAAAAATTTTTATTTTAATCTAAATCGTATAAATTATTGGATTAATGTAGGTGCAATTATTTCTAAAAGAGTTGCTTTTATTTTAAAAAAAAATACTAAATTATATTTATAATAAAATAATTTAAATTTAAATAATGTAAAAGATTAATATTTATTTAAAATAAATTATGTAAATATATATACTATATATTAGTATATATTAATGTAATAAATTTATTTTAAAAATCTAATTTTATTTATTTAAAAAATTTTATTTTATTAAATCTAAATTAATAATATCTTTTAAAAATATAAATTTATATTTAAATTAATTTAATATATATTATTAAAATTTTTAAATATAAAATGATTATTTTTTATTATTATTTTTAAAATTATTAAAATAAATAATAAATTATCAATAAAATTAATAAATTATATTAATAATACATTATCTAGAAAATATTTATATATTTATATATAATATAAAAAATCAAGGAGGTGTATGCATTATCTTTTTAATAAAATTTATAATTAATTATATTAATATATATTAATATAATATTATAAAATTTAACCATCAATGATCTAATAATAAAAAATAATTTTATTGATTTAAATTTTTAAAAAATTATATATTATAAAATATATATTTTTGAAAATAAATTATAATTATTAATATTTTATTATCAAATTTTTAACTTATTAATTTTATAAATTCAATATATAAAAATTTTAATTTAAGCTTAAATAGCAAAAATGAATAGGTAATTATTAAACATGAATAATATAATCAATATAATTGAAAATAAATATATTAATAAAAACATACCTTTATTTAGAACAGGAGATTATATAGAAGTTAAAATAAATATCAAAGAAGGTAAGAAAAAACGTGTTCAAAATTTTGAAGGTGTTGTGATTGCTATAAGAAATAGAGGTATAAATTCTTCATTTACTGTACGTAAAATATCTCATGGTGAAGGTGTTGAAAGAGTTTTTGAAACATTTTCAAATATTATTAGAAAAATATCAATTAAAAAACATGGTATTGTTAATAAATCTAAACTATATTATATTAGAAATCGTACAGGAAGATCATCCAGAATTAAAACAAAATTAAGATAATATAATCATTTAAATTTAACTTCTCAATATTAAAATAATAATAAAATTAATTTCTAATATTTAGAAGTTAAATTTTTAAATATAATAATTTTTAATAGGTATAAGATTATTATCAAATTCATAAATTAAAGGTTGTGATGTTGGAATGTTTAGTTTCAACATTTTTGCTTCATTTAAATTATCAATAATTTTAATTAACGCCCTAATAGAATTACCATGAGCTACAATAATAATTTTTGAACCATTTTTTATTTTTGGTAAAATTTCTTTTTTCCAATAAGGTATTATTCTTTTAATAGTTAATAATAAACTTTCAGATAAAGGTATTTCATTTTTATTTAAATTTAAGTATCTTTTATCTTTTCCTGGAAATCTTGAATCATGAATATTTATTTTTGGTGGTACATCATTAATACCACGACGCCATTTTTTTATTTTTTCTATTCCGTATTTTTTAATAGCTATATCTTTATTCATTCCTTGTAAATATCCATAATGTCTTTCATTTAAACGCCAAGATTTTTTAACAGGTATCCATGACATATTTAATTTATATAATAAAATCCATAAAGTATGTATAGCTCTAGTTAACATTGATGTATATGCTATATCAAATATAAATTTATTATTTTGTAAGATTTCTCCTGCTTTTTCAGATTCTTTTTTACCATTTTTAGATAAATCAATATCAGTCCATCCAGTAAATTTATTTTCTTTGTTCCATAAACTTTCACCATGTCTAATCAAGACTAGTTTATTAAAAACCATTTTTAACCTATAAATTTTAATAAATATTAAATTTTTAATAAAATATTTGTTAATGTTTTAATTATATTATTAATTATATATTTTCTTATATATAAAGTATAATATAAATTTATTAATTTTTTATTAAAAAAAATTATAAAATATGCAAATCGATATTTGTATATTAATTAAGAGATATTAATATGAAAATTGTTTATATTGTAGATTTAATTAAAGGTTCAATACCAATCAATGATACAATAAATATAAAAGGATGGGTTAAAAATAAAAGAAATTCGAAATTAGGAATATCTTTTATTACTATTTATGATGGATCATGTTTTTCTTCTATGCAAATTATAGTTAAAAAAAAAATACTAAATTATAATAGTATTGTTTTAAAATTAACATCAGGATGTTCGATTTCTGTTAAAGGAAGAATTGTAAATTCAATAGGAAAAAATCAAAAATATGAAATTATTGCTGATACAATTAATTTAATAGGATGGGTAAAAAATCCTTACAATTATCCAATATCTTCTAAAAAACATAGTTTAGAATATTTGAGAGAAGTATTACATCTTAGACCAAGAACAAATTTAATAGGGGTTGTAACAAGAATAAGACATAGTTCTGCAAAAGCAATACATAAATTTATGGATTTAAATGGTTTCTTTTGGTTAGCTTCTCCATTAATAACATCATCTAATACTGAAATATCTTGTAAAAGATTTAGAGTATCAACACTAAATTTTAATAAAATTATTAAAAATAAAGAAAATAAAGTAGATTATAAAAAAGATTTCTTTACTAAAGAATCATTTTTAACAGTTTCTGGTCAATTACATTGTGAAAGTTATGCTTGCTGTCTATCAAAAATGTATACTTTTGGTCCTGTTTTTAGAGCTGAAAATTCTAATACTAACAGACATCTTTCTGAATTTTGGATGATTGAACCTGAAGTTGCATTTTATGCACTAGATGATATAATATCATTATCAATAAATATGATTAAATACATAATACATTTAGTAATAAATGAAAGAGAAGAAGATATTGTTTTTTTAAAAAATAATATAGATAGTAAAATCTTAATAAGATTAAAAAATTTTTTAAAATTAGATTTTTTACAAATTAAATATAATGAAGTAATAAAAATTTTAGAAAAAAAAAATTATAAATTTAAAAATAAAATATTTTATGGTAAAGATTTATCATTTGAACATGAAAAATATTTAACAGAAATTTATTTTAAATCACCAATCATAATAAAAGATTATCCTAAATATATAAAAGCTTTCTATATGAGAATAAATAAAGATAATAAGACTGTTGCTGCAATGGATTTTTTAGTTCCTAAAATTGGTGAAATTATTGGTGGATCTCAACGTGAAGAACGTTTACAAAAGTTAGATATTAAATTTAAAGAAATGAATATTAATAAAAAAGAATATGATTGGTATCGTGATTTAAGACTTTATGGAACCGTGCCTCATTCAGGTTTTGGATTAGGTTTTGAAAGATTAATTATGTACATAACAGGTTTAAAAAATATTCGTGATGTTATACCTTTTCCTAGAGTTCCAAAAAAATTTAATTTTTAAAAAAACTTAAATTATTTAAAAAAAAAATTTAAATAAAATATAAAACTTAATTGATAAATAATTAATCTAATAAATTTTTAAAAATTTATATTTTATAATTGTTTATTAATTTAATAATATAAATATATATATGAAAGAATATAATACAAAAACATTTCAAGGTTTAATATTATCTCTTCAAAATTTTTGGATTAAGCATGGTTGTATTTTAATTCAACCAATAGATATTGAAGTTGGAGCTGGAACATCTCATCCTATAACATATCTTAGAGCTATTGGTCCTGAACCAATTTCAGCAATTTATGTACAATCTACAAGAAGACCATCTGATGGAAGATATGGTAAAAATCCAAACAGATTAAATCATTATTATCAATTACAAGTAATAATTAAACCTTCGTTGAATAATATAAAAGATATATATTTAGAATCATTATTAAATTTAGGTTTAAATTTAAATATTAACGATTTAAGATTTGAAGAAGATAATTGGGAAAATCCCACATTAGGCTCATGGGGTATTGGATGGGAAGTTTTATTAAATGGTATAGAAATTACTCAATTTACATATTTTCAACAAGTAGGAAGTTTGAAATGCAGTCCTGTTTTAGTAGAAATTACTTATGGACTTGAAAGATTATCTATGAATATACAGAAAATAAATAATGTTTATAAATTAATATGGAGTTATGGATTATCAGGAATAATTACTTATGGTGATTTATTTTATCAAAATGAAATAGAAATATCAAAATACAATTTTGAATATTCAAATATAAATTTTATATTAAATAATTTTAAAAAATATAAAATAGAATCAGAAAAACTAATTAAAAAAAATAAACCTTTACCAATTCCAGCATATGAGCTTGCATTAAAAGCAATTCATAATTTTAATTTATTAGATGCTAGAAATATACTTTCTATAGATGAAAGAAAAAGATATATTTTAGAAATAAGGTCTTTGACAAAATCTATTGCTAAATCTTATTATAGATTCAGAAAATCATTAAATTTTCCTATGTGTAATAATAATTATTATAAATAAAACAATGAATAATCATACTTTTTTATTTGAAATAGGTACAGAAGAATTACCTCAAAAACAACTTAAATATTTTTCTAAAAATTTTAAATTTTATATTAAAAATGAATTTAATAAAAATTTAATTTTATATAATAAAATATATTTATTTTCAACACCATTTCGAATTGCAATAAAAATAACTGAAATAAATTACAAACAAGCAAATTTTAATATTAAAAATAAAGGCCCGTATATAAAAAAAAATTTAAGTAAATTTAATAATTACTCAAAAGAAGCAAAAAAATGGGCACAAAAAATAGGAATTAATATTAAAGAATCTGCTATTATTTTTAATAATAATGGAAAATGGTTTTTTTATAAATCAATTTTTCAAGGAAAAAATATAAGTAAATTATTTTATAATATCATAAAAAAATCAATTAATAATATGATTTTTTTAAAAATTATGAGATGGGATATTAATAATAATATAAAATTTATTAGACCAGTACGTACTATTACTATAATGTTAGATGATATAGTAATATATGGAAAAATTTTAGGAATATATTCAAATCGTATAATATATGGACATAAATTTATTGGTAGTAAAATTATTTTTATTAAACATGCAGAACAATATAAAAATATATTATTTTTCAAAGGATGTGTTATAGTTGACTTTTTAAAAAGAAAAAAATTAATTTTAAAAGAAATTAAAAATTTATCAAAAAAAAAAAAATATAAAATATACATTAATAAAAAATGTATAGATGAAATTACTTATTTAGTAGAATGGCCTGAAATTTTAATATCAAAATTTAAAAAAAAATTTTTATCAATTCCATATGAAATATTAATATTTATAATTAAGTCTTATAAAAAATATATTCCCATTTATACTTTTAATAATGATTTATTAAATTATTTTATATTTGTTATCAATATTGTATCAAATTATAATACAAATATTATATTAGATATTGCAAAAGTAATTAATTCTAAATTTTCAGATGTAAATTTTTTTTTACAAATTGATAAAAAAAAAAAATTAGAAGATAGATTAAAAGATTTAAATTTAATTTTTTTACAAAATAAACTTGGTACATTAAAAGAAAAAAGCTATAGAATAAAAAAAATATCATCATGGATAGCAAGAAAAATTGGTGCAAATATTAAACAATCTGAAAGAGCTGGATTATTATCTAAATGTGATTTAGTTACTAAAATGGTATTTGAATTTAGTAATATGCAAGGAATAATAGGAATGCATTATGCTACAAATGATAAAGAAAAAAAACTAATATGTATTGCTCAAAAAGAACATTATTATCCACGTTTTTCAAAAGATAAAATTCCAAATAATTTAGTATCATGTGCTGTATCAATAGCAGATAAAATTGATAATATAATAGGTTGTTTTTTAATTAAAAAAGTTCCAAATGGAAACAAAGATCCTTTTTATATGAGAAGATCAGCATTAGGTATAATAAGAATTATAATAGAAAAAAATTTAAATATTAATATTAATTTATTAGCATATAAATCAGCTTATTTTTATAAAAATAAAATATTAAATTCAGAAAAAATTGTATTTAATGTTATAAATTTTATTTTATTAAGATTAATAATTTTTTATACTAAAAAAGGATACAAAGAAAAATTAATTAAATCATTAATAAAAAGTAAGAAATATCTTAAAGATTTTAAGATAAGGTTAAAAATAATTCATAAAATATATTATTTAAAAGAATTTAAATATTTACTTCAAATTCATAAAAGAATATATAATATTTTATTTAAATATTTTAATTATACAAGTATGTATACAAATATTTCTTTATTAATTGATCCACATGAAATAAATTTATTATATGATATATTAAATTTACTTAAAAAAATCAATTTAATAATTTATAAAGGTTTTTATTATGATGTTGTAATAGAAATCATTAAAATTAATAAATCAATATGTATTTTTTTTAATAATGTTATGATTATTTCTAAAAATTATAATTTACGTTTTAATAGAATAAATTTATTATATAAGTTATATAATATAATGTTAGAAATATATGATTTTTCACAAATATATTAAATATTAAAGTACATTTGCTTAAAATAAATTAAAAAATTTTTACAAATTAAATAGAATTTATATGAAAAAATTAATTTTAAATATTCAAACATCTTGTAATAAAAAAGGATGGATACCTAGTAAAAATATTTTTTTAAATTGGATTAATTCTGATTTTATAATCATTAAAAAATTATCAAAAATTACAATACGTATTGTAGATACAGAAGAAAGTAGGATGTTAAATTTTAATTTCAGAGGTAAGAATATACCTACTAATGTTATATCTTTTCCATTTGAACCACCTAAAGGTTTTAAAACTTTATTTATAGGTGATTTAGTAATATGTAAACAATTATTATATTTAGAATCAAAAAAACAGAAAAAAAATTTAAAATCATATTGGGCGCATATATTTATTCATGGATTACTTCACCTTTTAGGATACAATCATTTAATATATAAAAAAGCCATTAATATGGAAAATTTAGAATCTAACATTATGCAAAATATTGGATATAATGATCCTTATTTAGATAATTATTGATAATATATTAAAATATTGATATTAATTTTATTTTAAATAAATATTTATATATTTAATTTTTTAAAAAATTTAAATATTTTATTAACTAATAAATAATATTTTTAAATAATTTTATTTATTAAAAATTAAAAAGAAAAAAATATGATAGAATCATTTTCTAAATTATTAGAAGAATCAATGAAAGAAATAAAAATTAAACCTGGTTCAATTATTCAAGGTGATATTATTTCTATTTTAAAAGATGTAGTTATTTTAGATACTGGTTTAAAATCAGAATCTGTAATAAATATAGAACAATTCCTTAACTCTCAAGGAGAATTGGAAATTAAAATTGGTGATACAGTTGATGTTTCATTAGATGCATTAGAAGATGGTTTTGGTGAAACTTTAATATCTAGAGAAAAAGCCAAAAGACATGAAGATTGGTTAATGTTAGAAAAATCATATAAAAAATCTAAATCGGTAATTGGAACTATTAATGGTAAAGTAAAAGGAGGTTTTACAGTAGAAATTAATAATATACGTGCTTTTCTGCCAGGATCTTTAGTTGATATTCGTCCTTTAAAAGATACAATAAATTTAGAAGGTAAAAATTTTGATTTTAAAGTAATTAAAATAGATAAAAAAAGAAATAATATAGTTGTTTCTCGTAAAGCCATTATTGAAAATGAAAATAGTATTGAAAGAAATAAAATTTTAAAAAAATTGAAAGAAGGTGAAAAAATAAAAGGTATTGTTAAAAATATCACTGATTATGGTGCTTTTATTGATATGGGAGGTATTGATGGTTTATTACATATAACAGATATATCTTGGAGACGTATTAAACATCCTAGTGAAGTAATGAATATAGGTGATAAAATCACTGTTAAAATTTTAAAATTTGATAAAAAACGTACCAGAGTATCTTTAGGATTAAAACAATTAGGAATAGATCCTTGGATATCTATTTCAGATAAATACCCGAAAGGTTGTAAGAAATATGGTAAGGTTACTAATTTAACAGATTATGGTTGTTTTGTAGAAATAGAAAAAGGTATAGAAGGATTAGTACATATTTCTGAAATGGATTGGACAAATAAAAATATTCATCCTTCAAAAGTCGTAAAAATAAATGATAAAGTAGAAATAATGGTATTAAACATAGAAGAAAAACGTCGTCGTATATCATTAGGATTAAAACAATGTAAACAAAATCCATGGAAAGAATTTTCAAAATGTATTAGTAGAGGAAATATAGTACAAGGTAAAGTTAAATCTATAACTGATTTTGGTATTTTTATTGGTCTAGATAAAGGTATAGATGGCTTAGTTCATTTATCAGATATTTCTTGGAAAATATCTTATGATAAATCTAATATTAGTTATAAAAAAGGTGATAAAATTTCATGTTTTGTTTTACAGGTCGATGCTGAAAAAGAACGTATTTCATTAGGAATTAAACAATTACATACAGATCCATTTAAAACATATTTAAATGCAAATGAAAGTAAATCTATAGTAAAAGGGAAAGTTATATCATTTTTAAAAGGTTTAACATTTAAATTAAGTAATGAAGTAGAAGGATATTTAAATAATTTTGAATTATTAAATAAAAAATTTAAAAATAAATTAAAATTAGGAGATTGTTTAAAAATTAAAATTTCTGGATATAATATTAAAAATCGTATTATAAATCTTAAATTTTTTTAATTTTTTTTTGTTAAATAATATTTATTAAATTACATCTAAAATGTAATTTAAATTTTTAAAAAATTTAAAGATAAATGATGTAATAACTTATTATATATTAATTAAAAAAATAATAAAAATTTTTTAATTTATAGTATTTAATATTTAAATTATAAATAATATATTTTAGATATATAAAACTTATATTTATATAATATTTATTTATTATAACAGTATTTTTAATTTCTAAAATTTTCATTATAATAATTAATATTACATATTTTTTATAACTAAATTAAATTTTTTATAAAATAAGGAGAAATGCCAGAGTGGTTAAACGGAACGATTTCGAAAATCGTAAGGAATATTCCTTCCAGGGTTCAAATCCCTGTTTCTCCTTTAATATAAATATATTTATATTGATAAATAACAGGAAATAAAATGAACATAACTAAAAAAAAACTTAAATTTATTTCGTATATGTTAATGATTCTTTTTATCACCTTAATGATTCCATTGCATTTATTTACATGTTTTATATCAGGTTTTTTTGTATATCAAATAATTTTATTTTTAACGCCATCTTTTCTTGAAAAATATTTAGGTGTTGATAAGGCTAGGTTGGTAATAATAACAATAATTACATTATTAGTAATATTTACAATTTCAATAGGAGTGATTAATGTAATTAATTGTTTTAAATTTGAAATATCAAAAAAAAATAATTTTCAATGTAATCAAGATGATATATTTATAATAATTAAAAATATGATTCCAGATTATTTTCCAGCTTTTTTACCAGAAAGTACAGAAAAAATTAAATTAAAAATTTTTTCTTTAATTAATTCAAATTTAAATATATTTAAAAGGATTTTTAACTCTTTTTTAAATGGATCTATAATGATATTTCTTGGTTTAATTTTAGGATCATCTATTTCTTTAAATAAACCATGTACAAATAATTCTTATTTTATTAAACAATTATCTAAAAGAATAATGAATCTTTATGATTCTTTTAGGAATGTTATTTATGCTCAATTTAAAGTATCATTATTAAATACAATTTTAACAACATTCATTATGATAATTTTGTTTATTTTTTTAAAAATTAAAATTCCTTTTATAAAAGAACTTATTTTATTTACTTTTATTTTTGGTTTATTTCCTATTATAGGAAATATTATTTCAAATACTATGATTACTATTTCAGCTTTTTATATATCATTTATTGTTGGTATTATGATGTTAATATATTTAATATTTATTCATAAATTAGAATATTTTTTAAATGCAGAAATAGTTGGAAAAAGTATAAATTCAAAATCATGGGAATTATTATTAGCTATGATTATATTAAAATCTATATTTGGGTTAGAAGGATTAATAGCAGCTCCTATTTATTATGCTTATGTTAAAAAAGAATTAAAATATAATAAAATTATTTAATAATATTACACAATATTAAAATTTCATTATTTTAATAATTTTATTTTTTTAAAAAATAATTTAAAAAATTTAAATTAAGTTAATAAAATATTTTATATTGAAAATAGTTTTTTTTTATTTAAAATTAATTAAAATAATTTAAAAAAATAATTTTTAATTTAAAATATTATTAATTAATATACAATAAATATTTTTTAAAAAATTAAAAAAATTAAATTTATGAAATTTTAATTAATTAATTGGGTTAAAAATGTACCAAAAAAAAATAAAAATTGATGCTAAAAATGGTATTCATACTCGTCCAGCAGTTATGTTGGTAACAGAAGCTAAAAAATTTATTTCAGATATAACAATACACTCAAAAGGAAAATCAGCTAATGCAAAAAGTTTGTTTAAACTTCAATCACTTGATTTATCAAAAAATACTATAATAGAAATTGTTGCTGAAGGTGAAGATGAATATAAAGCAATTAATCATTTAGTAAAATTTATATTAAAAATTTAATAATTTTATTATAAAATAAAATTATATAATAAGGTATAACTATGTTGTCAGGTATTTCAGTATCACCAGGAATTGCTTTTGGAAAAGCTTTAATAATTACAAAAGAAAAAATAGTTTTAAATAAAAAAAAAATTAAATCATATCAAATAAAACAAGAAATAAAAAAATTTTATTCTGGAATAAATAAAACATCAAACCAATTAAAAAAAATAAAAAATAAAAAAATTAAATCTATAGGAAAAACAAAAGAATTAATATTTAATAGTTATTTAATGATTTTAGAAGATATAGAATTTGAGAAAGATATATTAAATATGATTAAAAATAATTTAATAAGTGCAGAATATGCAGTAAATACTGTTATTAAAAAACAAATTAAGCATATAAAATCAATTAAAGATAAATATCTTAGAGAAAGAAATTTCGATATTTATGATATTGGTGATAGACTTATTAGAAATATTTTAAATATTAAAATAATTGATATAGAAAATATAAATGAAAATTCAATATTAATTTCTTTTGATATAAGTCCTTCTGAAATTGTACAATTTAATAAAGATAAAATAAAAGGATTTATAACAGATATTGGTGGCAAAACATCACATACATCTATTATTGCAAGATCATTGGAAATACCAGCAATAGTAGGAACTGTAAATATTACAAAAAATGTTAATAATGGAGATTATATAATATTAGATGCAATAAATAATAAAATTTATATAAATCCACAATTACATATAATAAACAAAATTAAACTAATTAAATTTAATTATTTAATAGAAAAAAAAAAATTATATAAAATTAAAAATTTATCTGCAATTACTCTTGATAAACATAAAGTAGAAATATGTTCAAATATTAATAATATTAATGATATTACAAAATCAAAAAAATATGGATCAGAAGGAATAGGATTATATAGATCTGAGTTTATTTTTATGGATAAAAATTCAATACCAAATGAAGCAGAACAATTTAATATATATAAAAAAATATCTAAATCTATTAATAATAAAAAAAAAATAATACGTACTATTGATATTGGTGGTGATAAACAAATTTCATATATAAATTTTAAAAAAGAAGAAAACCCATTTTTAGGATGTAGAGGGATACGTATATCAATAATTAATAATAAAATTATTAGATCTCAACTAAAATCTATTTTAAAAGCTTCAGCATTTGGTAAATTATGTATTATGTTTCCTATGGTTATAGAACTAGAAGAATTGCGTTTATTAAATAAAGAAATATTTTTAATAAAACAGACACTTAGAAATAAAAATATTTTATTTGATGAAAATATAGAAATAGGAGTTATGATAGAAACACCATCTTCTGCATTGATTTCAAAATATTTATCTTATGAAGTTGATTTTTTAAGTATTGGAACTAATGATTTAACACAATATACTTTAGCAGTTGATAGGGGTAATGAAATTATTTCTTATTTATATAATCCATTTTCTATTTCAATGATTTTATTAATCAATAAAGTTATTAAAAATTCACATTATTCTGGAAAATGGGTAAGTATGTGTGGAGAACTTGCAGGAGATAAAAATGCAACTAAACTTTTATTAGGAATGGGTTTAGATGAATTTAGTATGTCTTCTGTTTCTATACCAGATATTAAAAATATTATTAGAACATCTAGTTTCTTTAAATCTAAAAAATTTTTAGAAAAAATTTTAACAAAATCAACAAAAAAAGATGTAAATAAATTAATTTATAATTAATTTTATAACATCATTAATAGTAAATATTTTTGGAGCTGGCGGGATTTGAACCCGCGTCCGAAATTTATTTTTTTTAATATCTACATGTTTAGTACTGTCTTTTTATATCTTAAAATAAGGACAGACACAAATTATAAGAATTTATATTTTTGTAAAAATAATACTTTTATTAAAAATATAAAAATATTAAAAGTTATATCTCTTATTAATGACCTCTTTTATTCTATTAAAGAGATAAAATGAATAATGAGGGAATACTCAGTTTTTGTTTTCTGAATTAAGCCGCCAAAGCAACATATTCTGTGAATTTTTCTTTTGCATTTATTTTAATTAGTTTTAACGAGTTACTTTATCTCTCGACATGCAAATTAAAAAATATAAAATTTCGTCGAATCCAATAATCAGCCCCTATATAATATAATATATATTATAATAAATATCAATTATATTTTTTATTAATTTTAATAATTCTAGATTTATTAATCTTCCACTCTCTTTTTTTAGTACAATTTCTTTTATCATATGTTTTTTTTCCTTTAGCTATTCCAATTTTCATTTTAATAATTGATTTTTTCAAATATAAAGATAATACAACTATAGTACAATGTTCTTTTTTAATTTTATATAAAAGTTGATTTATTTCAAATTTATTTAACAAAACTTTTTTAATTCTTTTATTATCATCTTTATTAATTAAAGAAACATTATTTAAGGGTTGAAATACAGCACCAACAAGATAAGCTTCTTTATTATTAATAGAAATATAACTATTACTTATATCAATTTTTCCAGATTTAATTGATTTTACTTCCCATCCTTTTAGAGATAAAGATGCTTCTATTTTTTTTTCAATTTTATATTTATAATAAATTTTTTTATTTTTTGAAATAATGAAATATTCTTTTTTTTTATTTTTCATTTTTATTTTAAATTGATTTTAATAATTAAAATTAAATTATTAATTGAATTATATAATTAAAATTAATTTAAAATAAAAAGAATATTAATTTTTAAAAAATAAAAAAATTATTTTCAATTTTAATAAGAATTCTGAATATTAAAATTTCTTTATTAATATTATTGATATTATTTAAATTTATAAAAAATTTTAATAAAATTTTATATTGATATAAAAGTATATTAAAATTAAATTTTTTGTTTAAATTTATTATTATATATAACTTATCTATATTTGATATAAATTTTTTTAAATTTAAATTATATTTAATAGCATCTACAATAAAACTAATAAACCACAATATTGTTCTATTATCAGAATAATTAATTAATTGTGGTAACAAAGATATGAAATCATTAGTTATAATAGCATTATTTAATAAATTACATAAAGTTTGTCTTTCAATCCATTTTTTTTTTTTTAATAAGCATTTAGCTTTTAATGGATAACCATTACATATTCTTAAAGCTGTAACAATAGTAATTTTATTTAATTTTTTATATTTTTTTTTTAACCATTGTAAAGCATTTTTTTCATTTATTTTATTAATATTAAAACATATACATCTACTTAATAAAGTTTTAGGTAATTTAAATAAATACTTACATGAAATAATAAAATAAGTATCTTTTGGCGGCTCTTCTAATATTTTTAACAAAGCATTAGATGCTTGTTCTGTTAATAGTGATGCATTATTGATTAATATGACTTTTGTACCATTTTGTCTAGATTTAATATATATATTTTCATGTATTAATCTAATATCATCTATACCAATATTTTTTTTAAAATCTAATTTATAATAATCAGGATGATTATTAGATAACATAAGATTACAACCTTGACAATATCCACAAATTCTTTTCTTATATGGTTTATGACACATTAACCAACGAATAACAGCATAACATAGTGATTTTTTTCCATTTGTAAAATTACTATGTATTATTAAAGAATGATTATAAAATTCTTTTTTATAAAAATTTATTATATTTCTATAATATTTATTTAACCAGAAATACCATTTCATAGTGTAATTTTTTTAATTTAAATTAATTTAATTAAATATATAAATACTATTTATTTTTAATTTTTTAAAATAATTGTTTTTAATTAATATTCTATATTTACATTTTCATCACCAAAAATTTTTTTAAAATTGTTTAAAAGAGTATTTGTAGGTTTTACTTTATATTTATTTAAAAAATTACAACAATTGTATTGTTTATTGTTTTTATAGTAAAAATATAGTGGAATAGAACCTAATAAATATGGTCTTATATATGATTTGATTTTAAATAATAATTTTTTACTAAATTTTATATTTTCTATTAATATTGTTAATCTTTTAGCATTTTTTTCGCGTTCTTTGTTAATATCATTTATTTTATAAACATTCATTTTAAATTTATAATTAAAATTATCATAAAAAATTTTACCTGTAGCTAAAATCATTTTATTTTTTTCTATTAAATTAGAATATTTTTTTACAATATTTTCAAATAAAATTAATTCTAAACGTATAGATCTATCATCTATTATACATATACCTATAATATTTCCATTTTTTGTTTTTTTTTCTTTATAAAAAGTAACTAAGCCTATTGTTTTAATTATATTATTTGTATTAATTTCTTTAATATTTTTAATATATGTAATTTTTTTAAAATATTTAATTTCTTTTAAATAATTCATTATTGGATGACTTGTTAAATAAAAACCTAAAGTTTTTATTTCACCATCAAGAACTATTTGTATATTATTTTTATTTAAACATTTATATAATTTATTTATATATGTTGAATTATTATATAAAATACCAAACATATCTACTTGACCTGTAAAATTATTTTTTATATGTTGATTTGAAGCTTTAACTAAATAATTAATTAAATTTATTAATATATATCTACTTATTCCAAAACAATCTAAAGATCCTGAAAAAATCAATTTTTCTAATATATTTTTGTTTATTTTTTTAATATCTAATCTGGAACATAAATCAAAAATTCCTAAAAATTTACCATTTTTATTACGTGAATTTATAATTAAATCAACAGTATTTTTTCCAATTCCTTTGATAGCACCAATGCCATATATTATGTTACCAAATTTATTTACAGTAAAATTATATTCACTAATGTTTATATTAGGTGGTAAAATTTTAATCCCTATTCTTAAACACTCTTGAACAATTTCTACTATTTTTTCTGTATTATCAATATCAGATGTCATAACAGAAGATAAAAATTCAGAAGGAAAATAAGTTTTTAACCATAAAGTCTGATAAGTTATTAACGCATATGCTGCCGAATGTGATTTATTAAATCCATAACTTGAAAACTTTTCTAAAATATCGAAAATTTTCATAGATAATTTAGAATTTATGCCATTTTTAATAGATCCTTTTTTGAAAAAATAACGTTGCTTATACATTTCATTTTTTTTTTTTTTTCCCATTGCTATTCTAAGGATATCAGATTGTTCTAATGTATAACCTGCTAATATTTGAGCAATTTTCATTACTTGTTCTTGATATAAAATTACACCATAAGTAGTATGTAAAATACTTTTAAGCGAATTATGTTGCCATTTTTTATCTGGATAAAATATTTTTTCTCTTCCATGCTTACGAGATATAAATTTTTCTACCATTCCTGATTGTAAAGGTCCAGGTCTAAAAAGTGCTACTAATGCTATTATATCTTCAAAACAGTCTGGTTTAAGACGTTTTATAAGATCTTTCATTCCTCTCGATTCTAATTGAAATATTGCAGTAGTTTCTGATTTTTTTAACATATTATAAATTTTTTTATCATTTAAATTAATATGTTTTAATTTAATTGGTTTTAATTTTTTATTTAAGCGAACAGAATTTAATATTAATAATGTTTTATGAATTACAGTTAAAGTACGCAATCCTAAAAAATCGAATTTTACTAATCCAATAGATTCTATATCATCTTTATCGAATTGTGTAATAATATTTTTACCATCAGGATCACAATAAATAGGAGAAAAATCAGTAATTTTGGATGGTGAAATAATTACTCCTCCAGCATGTTTTCCAAAATTACGTATTGTTCCTTCTAATTTTTGTGCCATATTTATTAATATTTTTATTTCTTCGTTATTATCATACATTAATTTTAATTTATGTGATTTAATTAATGAATTTTTAATATTTATTCCATAATCATTAGGAATTAATTTAGATATTTTATTAACAAAAGAATACGAATGACCTAATACTCTACCAACATCTTTTATTACTGCTTTAGCAGTCATTGTTCCAAAAGTTATAATTTGAGAAACATAATCTTTACCATATTTAAATAATACATGATCTATTACTTTATCTCTTTTTTCCATACAAAAATCTATATCAAAATCAGGCATAGATATTCTTTCTGGATTTAAAAATCTTTCAAATAATAAACCAAAATTAATAGGATTAATATCAGTTATATTTAAAGCATAAGCCACAAGAGATCCTGCACCTGATCCTCTACCCGGCCCTACAGGTATATTATTACTTTTTGCCCATTTGATAAATTCCATTACAATAAGAAAATAACTTGCAAATTTCATTTTATTAATTATATCTAGTTCTGATTTTAATCTTTTTTGATAATTGATTTTTTGTTTATATCTTTCTTTTTTTTCAGGAAATATAGTTAATAATCTATTATTAAGACCATTTTTTGCACACGAAATAAGATAATTTTTATTAGAAATATGATTTTTTTTGAAACTTGGTAAGTAATATTGACCTAATTTAATTGTCACATTACATCTTTTAGCAATTTCTACAGTATTAATTAAAGATTCTGGAATATCAGAAAATAATTGTAACATTTCTTCTTGGCTTTTAATATATTGTTCAGAACTATAATTATTTAATAATTCATATTCTTTTATTGTAATACCTTTATTTATAGCAACTCTTATTTTATGAACTTCAAAATGTGATTTTTTAATAAAACGAACATCATTTGTGGCTACTAATGGAAGTCCATATCTTTTAGATAAATTTATAGCTAAAGATATATAATATTCTTCATTATTTCTATTAGTTCTTATAAGTTCTATATAATATCTATTTAAAAAATATTTATTATAAAATGATAAACATTTTTTAATATTTGATAAATTATTTCTAATAATACATTTTCCTAAATCACCATTTTTAGCACCTGAAATTAAAATTAAACCTTCATTGTATTTAATAAGTAATTCTTGAGTTATTAAAGGACCAGTAATATTATATCCATTTTTATAAGAATCAGAAATCATAGATATTAAATTTTTATAACCAGTATTATTTAGTGCTAAAATAGTTAATTCTGATATTTCATTTTCTAAAATATTATTATATATTAAAATATCAACTCCAATTATTGGTTTTATACCTGATGTATAAGCTGCTATATAAAATTTAATTAAGCCACATAAATTAGAAAAATCTGTAATAGCAATTGATGCCATATTTAAATTAACTACTTTTTTAATTAAATGATCAATTTTAATAATTCCATCTATCATAGAATGATCGCTATGTACTCTTAAATGAACAAATTTAGGCTCTGACATAAATAAAATCCATTTTAATTATAAGTTAATTAATTTCATATTAAAAAAATTAAAATTTTATTTTTAAATAAAATATTTTAAATATAAAATATAATGTTTAAATTTTTTTTATATAAATTTTAATAATAAATTTTTTTTATTTAAAAATAAAATTTTAATTTTTTTAATATAAAAATCTGTTTTTTTTTGTATTTCTTTTTGTAATTTATCATTATCATCTTTACAAATTTTTTTCTCTTTTAATAAAGTTTTAATTTTTACTTTATAATATCTTCTTATATTTCTTATTGAAATTTTATTAATTTCTGAATAGTTTTTAACTAATTTTATTAGTTCTTTTCTTCTATTTTCGTTAATTTTAGGTATATGAACTTTAATTTTATTATTTAATAAAATTGGATTCAAACCTAAATTTGCAGATAAAATAGATTTTTTTATTAATTTTAATAATTTAATATCAAATACATTAATAGAAAGAGAATTATAACTTTCAGTATTAATATTGGATAATTTATCTAAATTATAAGTATTTCCATAACATTTAACTTTTATTTTTTTTAAAAAATCAGGAGATGCTCTACTTGTTCTTATTTCGTTTAATTTAATTTTGAATGAATCAATACATTTATTCATTTTTTTATTAATGTTATCATTAATTTTATTAATCATTAATATAACCTTTTATTTTAATTAAATAAAATATTTATTTATATTTCAAATAAAATAAAATTATTTATTTTAGTTTTATTTAATGATAAAATTTGATTTATTGTTTTTTTATTATCAATAATAAATTCTTGATTATTTAATGTAATTTCTTGTATAAATTTATTCATCCTTCCAGTAACTATTTTTTTTGATATTTTATATGTTTTTCCAGAAGTAATTGCAATTTCCATTTGTATATTTTGTTCATCATTTAATAAATTCTTTGGTATATCTATTGAATTTATATATTTTGGTTTACATGCTACTATATGCATAGCAATTTTATTTAAAAAATTTGTTTTAAATTTTGTTGATGATATAATAACACCAATTCGTGATCTATGTAAATAAAATCCTGTACTCTCCCCTTTTAAATAACTTAATTTTTCAATTTTTATATTTTCACATATTTTAGATATTAAATATTCACGTTTTAATTTAAATTTAATATTTATTAAATTTATATCATATATATTTTTATTTAAAACATAATTTATAATTTCTTTTCCAAATGATTTAAATTTAATATTTTTTGATACAAAATCTGTTTCACATTTTATTTCCAACATAACTAAAATTTTTTTTTTTTCAGATTTTTTAATTAAAATTATACCATATGAAGTTTTATTATTTGTTTTTTTAATTGATATTTTTTTTCCATATGTACGCATTAAATTAATAGCTAATTTTATATTTCCTTTGGTTTTAATAAGAGAATTTTTACATTCTAAAATACCAATGCCAGTTAATTTACGTAATTTTTTTATATCATTAATAGTAATATTATTCATATTTATTATCCTTATTTTAATTTTATTTAACAATTTATATTAAAATATATACATTTTATATATATCAATTACTTATAATTAAAATTATATTTATTAAAATTAATGTTAATTTTAATTATATATATCAAATTTATATAATATTTTTATTTTCAATATTTTGCATAGCGTTAGATAATGCAATTAAATAAAGATTTATTGCACGTTTAGAATCATCATTACCAGGAATAATAAAATCAATACCTTCAGGATTAGAATTAGTATCTACAATAGAAAATATTGGAATATTTATATTTAAAGCTTCTTTAATAGCAATACTTTCATGTTTTGCATCTATAACAAAAATAGCATCAGGAAGACCATTCATATTTTTTATTCCACCTAAACTATTTTCTAATTTATTTAATTTTCTAGTTCTTATTAATATTTCTTTTTTTGATAAATTTTTAAAAGTACCATCATTTAATTGATTTTCTAAATTTTTTAAATTTTTAATTGAATTACGCACAGTTTTCCAATTTGTTAACATACCTCCCAACCATCTATGATTAACAAAAAATTGACCACATTTAATTGCTGTATCTTTGATTGCAGTTCTTGCTGCTTTTTTAGTACCTATTAATAATATTTTTTTTTTTTTAGATGATAAAATATTAATTTCTGATAAAGCTTTATTAAACATTAATATAGTTTTTTCTAAATTTATTATATGAACTTTATTACGAGCACCAAATATAAAGGGTTTCATTTTTGGATTCCAATAACGAGTTTGGTGTCCAAAATGAACACCTGCATGTATCATTTCATGAATTGAAATATTAGACATAATAAACCTCTTTTTATTTTTAAAATAAAATTATTATATAAATAATAACATATATATATTTTTAAAATATATATATGTTATTATTTATATAATAATTTTATTTTAAAATATCTAAATTAGGATTAATAAATGAATATTTGTATAAAAAATCTCAATGAAATTAATAATTTAAGAATTGTTGGAAGATTATCAGCTAAAGTACTAGAATTTATTGAACCTTACATTAAACCTGGTATAAGTACAGGAGAGATTGATGATTTATGTTATCAATATATAACTAAAAATTTAAATGTAAAATCTGCTTCTTTAGGATATAATGGTTTTCCAAAATCTGTTTGTATTTCTGTAAATGAAGTAGTATGTCATGGAATACCAAATTATAATAAATTTTTAAAAGATGGTGATATTTTAAACATAGATATTGCTTTATTAAAAGATGGATTTTATGGAGATACATCTAAAATGTTTTTTGTAGGAAAGATTTCTGAAATTACAAAAAAATTATGTAAAATAGCTAGAGATAGTCTTTATATTGCAATGTTAATTATTAAACCTGGAATACAAATTAAAGAAATTGGAAAAAAAATTCAAAATTTCGTTGAATCTAAAAAATTTTCTGTGGTTCGTGAATATTGTGGTCATGGAATAGGCAATTCTTTTCATGAATATCCTCAGATATTACACTTTAATTCTAATGAAAATAGTATTTATTTGAAAAATAGCATGGTTTTTACAATTGAACCAATGATAAATTTAGGAAGTAATAAAGTTAATTTAATGAAAGATGGATGGACAGTAAAAACTTCAGATAATAAAATATCTGCACAATATGAACATACAATTGTTGTAAATAAAAATGGATGTGAAATTTTAACTTTAAGAAAAGATGAAATATTACCTTTTGAAGTTTCAAAATTAAAATATTAATTATTTTTAATACATTAAATTAAAATTCTTTAGGTAATTTTTTAATACCAATAACTTGTTCATGTTTTTCTGTTTTTATTAAAATCACACCTTGAGTATTTCTTTTAACAATATTTATTTCATGAACATTTATTATTACTAACATACCTTTATTTGTTATAATACATACTTTATCTGAATCTTCAACTTGAATAGATCCTACAACTCTTACATTTCTTTTTTTTAAATTTATTGATATAATTCCACATTTGGCTCTAGATTTAGAAGGATATTCAGATTGATAAGTTCTTTTTCCATATCCATTTTTAGTTATAGTTAATATAGTACTTTTTATTTCTTTTTGTATAACCATTGATGTTAAGATATCTCCTTCAACCATTTTAATACCTTTTACACCTGAAGAATTTCTATTCATATTTCTTACTTGTTTTTCATTAAATGTAACTACTTTACCATATGAAGAAAATAACATAATATCATTATTACCATTTGAAATATTTACATCTGTTATATTGTCATTTGCTTTCAATTTTATAGCTCTTATACCTTTTTTACGTGATCTGAAAAAATTAATTAATGAAGTTTTTTTAACTATTCCTTTTTCAGTTGCAATAATAATAAAATATTTTTCTAAAAATTGATTTATTGGATAAATAAATGTGATTTTTTCTTTATCAGATAAAGAAATAATGTTTAATATATTTAAACCTTTATTTTTTTTATCAAATTTTTTTATTTGTTCCACTTTACACCAATATACTTTACCAAAGTTAGAAAAAAGAAGAATGGTATCATATGTATTTGCAATTTGAATTGTTTTTATAAAATCTTCTTTTTCTATATTGGATATAGATTTTCCTTTTCCGCCCCTATGTTGAGATTCATATTCTGAAATTTGATGATATTTAATATAACCATTATATGAAATAGTGATAATTATATTTTTACTATTTAATATATTTTTTTCATAATAATATTTATTATTATTTAAAATTTCCGTTTTTCTTTTATCTTTATATTTTTCTTTTATTTCTATTAATTCTGATTGTATTATTTTTAATAATTCATAATTATTTTTTAATATATTTTTATATTTTTTAATTTTTTCAAAAATAACAATATATTCTTTTTCAAGATTATTAGTTTCAATACAAGTAATATTTTGTAATTTAATATTTAAAATTGCTTTTACTTGTATTTTATTTAAATAATAAATATTATTTTCAATTTTTATTTTTACATTTTGTTTTTTTTGATCAAATTTATTATTTTTAAATTTTTTAAATATAATATATTTTTTATTAAAATTCCATGACGTAGATAATAAAATATTTTTTGCTTTTTTTGATGTTTTAGATTTTAAAATTAAATTAATAATATAATCTATATTTTTAATAGCTATATATAAACCTTCTATAATTTTATATCTTTCTTTTAATTTTTTTAATTTAAAAACTGTTCTTCTAATAATTATTTCTTTTCTATGTTTAATAAAATAATATATCATTTTTTTTAATGATAATAACTTAGGTTGGCCATTACATAAAGCAACCATATTTATTCCAAAAGATATTTGCAATTGAGTATTTAAAAACAGTTTTTTTAAAATAATAGATGTTATATTAAATTTTTTTATCTCTATTACTATTCTCATACCATCTTTATCTGATTCATCTCTTATATTACTTATTCCTTCAATCTTTTTATATTTTATTAAATTTGATATTTGTTTTATTAATTTAGATTTATTTACTTGATAAGGTATTTCATTTATAATTATGCATTCACGTCCATGTTTTCCATTTTTTTTTATTTTTGCTCTTGATTTGATATATATTTTTCCATATCCAGTTTTATAAGCTTTTTTTATACCTTCTTGTCCTTTTATAATAGCATAAGTTGGAAAATCAGGTCCCGGTATATATTTCATTAATTCTTTTAAAGTTATATTTTCATTTTTGATATATGCTAAACAACCATCAATAATTTCTGATATATTATGAGATGGTATATTAGTAGCCATTCCTACAGCTATTCCAGAAGATCCATTTATTAAAAGATTTGGAATTTTAGAAGGTAAAATATTTGGAATTTTATGTGTTCCATCATAATTTAAATAAAAATCAACTGTATTTTTTTCTATTTCTGAAATTAATTCATGTGAAATTTTTGACATTTTTATTTCTGTATATCTCATTGCAGCTGCAGAATCACCATCAATAGAACCAAAATTACCTTGTCCTTCTATTAATTTATATCTTAATGAAAAAGATTGAGCCATTCTTACTATAGAATCATATACAGCAGAATCTCCATGAGGATGATATTTACCTATAACATCACCTACTATTCGAGCAGATTTTTTATAGTTTTTATTATAAAAATTTTTTAGTATATACATTGCAAATAAAATTCTTCTATGTACAGGTTTTAAACCATCTCTAACATCTGGTAGCGCTCTTCCAACAATAACAGACATAGCATAGTCTAAATAAGATTTTTTAAGTTCTTCTTCTATTAAGATAATTTTTTCATTTTTATTTGTTTCTATCATAAAACATATATCCTTAATTAATATATAAATCAAATTTTTTAGATTTTTAATTAAATTAATTTAATATATTAAATATATTAAAAATAAAGAAAATTATTTTGATATTTTTTAAATTTCATACATTTTTAATTAATTTTTTAATTATTATTTATAATTAATATATAAGTCAATTAAAATTAATTTTTATAAAATTAAAAAATTTAATTTTGTTATTTATGTTTTAACTTTTACAGTAAATTTAATTTTTTATATTTAAAATATTAATATTTATATTTTAAAAAAAATATAATTGTTGTAAAAATTTATATTGAATGAATTTAATTATAAATTAATAAAATAATTAAATAAGTTGATAAAAATTACATATTAAATATGTTTATCTATGAATACATGGTCTGATGTTTTATATGATATTAAAAAAATGATTTTTTTTACAAAAATGATAAATTTTATTCGTAAAAAAAGAATATACGGACATATAATATATCCAAAATCAAGTGAAATATTTAATGTTTTTAAATTTACCAAATTTCAAAATATAAAAGTAGTTATAGTAGGACAAGATCCTTATTGTGGTTTTAATCAAGCTAATGGTTTGGCTTTTTCTGTTAACAAAGGATTACCAATACCTCCTTCATTAAAAAATATTTATAAAGAATTATTTAAAGATATTAACAATTTTATTATACCTAAAAATGGATTTTTAAAGAGTTGGTCAGATCAAGGTGTTTTATTATTAAATTCTATTTTAACAGTTGAGCATAAAAAACCATACTCACATTCAAATATAGGTTGGGAAATATTTACAGATTTAATTATTAAAATAATAAATTCTAATTTAGAAGGAGTTATTTTTTTATTATGGGGTCTATATGCTCAAAAAAAAATTAAATTAATAAATATTAATAAGCATTTTATTTTAAAAACTTCTCATCCAAGTCCATTATCAGCTAAGTATGGATTTTTTGGTTGTAATCATTTTTCTAAAACTAATGTTATTTTAAAAAAAATTTTAAAAAAACCTATTAATTGGCAATCAATAATAATTTAATTTTTTTTATTTATTATATAAATATTTTAAATATTTTTGAAAAAATATTTATATTATAATCGCTATAATAAATAGCGATTATAATATAAATTAAAAAAAATTTATTTTGACACACTTACCATTGCAGGACGAATAAGTCTTCCATTAAGTATATATCCTTTTTGCATGATATTCATAATATAATTAGATTTAAATTTATCTGATTTTATTACATTCATTGCTTGATGAATATTAGGATCAAATATTACATTTACATCATTTATTACATTAAGTCCAAATTTATTAACAGTAGTTAATAAAAATTTAAATGTTAAATTTAAACCTTCAAAAATAGATTTTAATTTTAAATTTTTTATATCAAACATATCTATGGTTTTTTCTAAACTGTCAATCACTGGTAATAATTCAATAGCAAATTTTTCTATAGCAAATTTATTTAATTTTTTTATATCTTTTTCGTTTCTTTTTATTAAATTTTCTATTTCAGCTCTATATCTTAGAAAATTATTATTTGATATTTCTTTTTCTTTTTTTAAAGATTTTTCCAATTTTTTAATATATTTATTTTGATTATCTAAATCTTTAATTTCATTTTTTATATTTTCTAATTTTATTTTTTTATCTGTATGTTGTTTTTTTAAACATTCATCATTTATAGTGTTATTTTTTTTATTATTTAACATTAATTTTATCCCATGTATTTTAATTTATTTGAATTATATTTAAATATTTTATTAAAATAAATAAAATTTATTTTTTAAATATGTATTTTATTAATATTATAATTTATTTTTATATGCATTATTAATTAAATAACAACCTAATAATAACATTGGTATTGATAATATTTGCCCTATAGTAAAATAATTTAATAAAATTAATTTGTGATCAGGTTGTCTAAAATATTCTAATAAAAATCTAAAAAATCCATACAATATTAAAAATAAACCAGATATACTTCCTATTGGTCTTTTTTTTTTAATAAAAAAATTAATAATAATAAATAAAATTACACCTTCTAAAAGAGATTCATAAAGTTGAGAAGGATGTCTAGGTAATCTTCCGTATTTATTAAATATGGATTTCAATTTTTTATTTTCTGAAATAAATTTAATATCATCTTTTAATGAATTTTGAAATAATATTATTATAGGTAATTTAACAGAAACGATTCCATATAACTCACCATTTATAAAATTACCTAATCTTCCAATTCCAATACATAATGGAATTATAGTAGAAATAAAATCAGTAATTTTATAAAAATTTATGCTTTTTTTATTAATTATAAATAATTTAATAGTCAAAACTGTTCCTATTAAACCACCATGAAATGACATCCCACCATACCATATTTTAAATATATAAAATAGATTATTTAAAAAATTTTCTATTTTATATATTAAAACATAACCCACCCTTCCTCCTATAAAAATACCTAAAAAAATATAATAAATTAAATTTTCTAAATCTTTATTAGAAATAAACATTATTTTCATATTTTTTTTTTTTTTTTTTACTAACCACAAAGAAAAAATAAATCCTATTATATACATAAAACCATACCATCTAAAATATAATTTTCCTAATTTAAATATAAAAGGATTCATTGAATAAAATACTAAATAATTATTTATCATTTTCCACCAAATTTAGTTATTTAATAAATATATTTATTTTTTAACTTTTTTAAAAGTTATTTAATTTTTATTTAAAAAATGTTATATTAAAAAAATATATTTTTTTAATATAATTTAAATTAATTTTTAATTTTATTAAATAAAGAATTTATGAAATAAATTTAATTAAAAATATAATTTTAAGGATTTAAATTATGGCAAGAATATGTGAAGTAACAAGAAAAAAAACAATTAGTGGTAATAATAAATCACATGCAATGAATAAAACCAAAAGAAAATTTTTGACTAATATTAATTATCATCGTTTTTGGATACATAGTAAAAAAAAATTTATTTCTCTTCGTGTATCTTCTAAAGGTATTAGAATAATAAATAAACAAGGTATTGAAACAGTTTTAAATAAAATTAAATTAAATAAAAAATTGAAAAAATAAGGAAACTAATGTATGTCTAAAAAAAAAAAAAAAATAATTAAACTTTTATCTTCATCAGGAACAAAACATTTTTATACAACTACTAAAAATAAAAAAAACTTATTAAAAAAAATAAAATTAAAAAAATATGATCCAATTTATAAAAAACATGTAATTTACAAAGAAGTAAAATTAAAATAATATTTTTATTGTTTTATTATAAAACATTAATAGAATTAAATAATTTGAAATATAATTCTAGACGTTTTTTAATAGAAATTTGACTATAACGTATCCATGATCTAGGGTCATAGTATTTTTTATTTGGAATAAATAAACCGTTTTTGTTTCCTAATTGTGTTTTTAAATAATCTTTATTTGTATTATAATATTTTAAAATACCTTTCCATGTTGACCATTGAATATCAGTATCTATATTTATTTTTACTACACCATATTTTATAGACTCTATTATATCTTTTTTATTAGAACCAGAACCACCGTGAAATACTAAATTTAATGAATTAAAAGGTAAATTAAATTTATTAGAAATATATTTTTGTGATTTATAAAGTATCATAGGTTTTAATTTTACATGACCATATTTATATACACCATGAACATTACCAAAAGAAGCTGCAATAATAAATCTTGGACTTATTTTAATAAGATTTTCATAAACATATGATATATCTTTAGGATTAGTATATAAAAAAGAATTATCAATATTAGTATTATCAATTCCATCTTCTTCTCCTCCTGTACAACCTAATTCAATTTCTAAAGTCATATCAATTTTAGACATTCTGTAAAAATATTTAGAGCTTAAATTAACATTATTTTTAATAGTATTTATAGATAAATCTATCATGTGTGATGAAAATAAAGGTTTACCAGTAATAGAATAATATTTCTCACCATATTCTAACATTCCATCAACCCAAGGAAGTAATTTTTCACAACAATGATCTGTGTTTAATATAACAGGAATTCCATAATGAGATGCAACTTGATGAACATGAAGAGCACCACTTATTGCTCCTATTACAGCATTATTTTGCTTTTTATTATTTTTTTTGATCCCATTTCCTAATATAAATTCTGAACCACTATGTGAAAACTGTATTATTATAGGTGATTGTACTTTAGAAGCTGTTTCTAAAGCAGCATTTATAGAATCAGTGTTTATGCAATTTATTGCAGGAATAGCAAAAAAATTTTTTTTAGCATAATTATAAATTTTCTGAACATCATTTCCTGTTATTACTCCCGGTTTTACAAAGTCTAAAATCTTAGACATAAAAATTTATTCCTTTTTACAAAAAATTGAAATTAATTTTATTAATTAAATTTCAATACTATTAAATTAATTATTTAAAAAAAAAGTTTTTATAAAAATTATTTCTTAATATTTTTCTAGCATTGAAATAACTGGTAATTTTTTACCTTCTATAAAATTTAAAAAAGCACCTCCTCCTGTAGATATATATGATACTTTATCATAAATATCAAAAAGTTCAATTGCCGCGATTGTATCACCACCACCTATTACAGAAAATACATTATTTTTTGATATAAAATCAGTTATTGATTTAGTACCTTGTTGAAAATTATAAAATTCAAAAACTCCTAAAGGACCACTCCATAATATTGTTTTAGCTTCTTTCAAATTCTTTAAAATATTGTTAATTGAGATACTACCTATATCTAATATTTTTTCATCATTTCTAATATCATATACTGATTTCATTAATGGTGTAGATAATTCAGAAAAACTTTTACTTACTTTTACATCAACAGGTAATAATATATTTTTATTTGCTAATAAAATATTTTTTGCTGAGTATATTAAATTAGGTTCATATATTGATTTACCTATATTAAATCCTTCAGATGCTAAAAAAGTATTTGCTACGCCACCACCAACAATTATTTTATCTGAAATTTTAGATAAAGATTTCAATACATTAAGTTTTGTAGATATTTTTGAACCACCAATTATTGATATCATTGGACGTAAAGGATTTTTAATAATTTTACTAAGATTTTTAATTTCATTCTTAAATAAAAAACCACAACAAGATATTTTAGAAAAATTACCTACTCCTACTGTTGAAGATTCTGATCTATGAGCAGAAGCAAAAGCATCCATTACAAATATATCACAAAAATTTGAATATTTTTGTGAAAGTTCTTTATCATTTTTTCTTTCACCTTTATTAAATCTTACATTTTCTAAAACTGTTAAGTAATTTGGTAAAATGTCTAATCCATTAATATAATTTTTTACTAAACGAATTTTTAAAGAAATGTGTTTTTTTAAAAAATTTACTATTGGTTGCATAGAAAATTTTTCATCATATATTCCTTCTTTTGGTCTACCTAAATGAGAAGCTATAATAACTATAGCTTTATGCTTAATGGCATATTTAATTGTTTTTAAAGATTTAATAATACGAGTATATGAAATTATTTTACCATCTTTTATAGGTACATTCATATCAGCACGTATTAAAATTATTTTTCCTTTTATATTAATATCTGATATTAATAACATTTTAATATTAAACCTTTTAATTAAATTTTTATAAATTTATTTTTTAAAAATAATATTATATTTAAATTTTTTAAACCGATTTGAGGTTTTTATTTTTAATAATATATTTTATAGCAAATTTTATTCTATTTATTGATTTTATTTTACCTATTTCATACAATGTAATATCAATTGAAGGTGAACATTTGCTACCAATAATTGCTACACGAAGAGGCATGCTAATTTTATTAAATTTTACTCCAAGATCATCAGATGTTTCACAAATAGCATTTTTAATATTATCTTTATTCCAATATTTGATTTTATAAATTTTATTTAAAATCTTATTTAAAATATTTAAATTAAATATATTTAAGTATTTATTAGCATCTTCTTTATTAAAAGATTTAAAATCTTCGTAAAAATAACGACATTTATAAACCATATCTTTTAAAGTTTTACAATTATTTTTTAAAATATTTACAATATTAGATATTTTTGGACCTGAATTTATATTTATGTTTTCTTTTTTAAGATTCCATAATAAATTATCTACAATTTTTTTATTAGGTAAATTTTTAATATAAAAATGATTTAACCAAATTAATTTTTTTATATTAAAATAACTTGGTGATTTACTAATAACATCGAGATTAAATAATTTTTTCATTTCATATATATTAAAAATTTCTTTATTTTTATATGACCAACCTTGTCTTACTATATTATTTAATAAAGCTTCCGGTAAAAATCCTTCATCTTTAAATTTTAAAATATTTAAAGAATTATCTCTTTTAGAAAGTTTTTTACCATTATTATTTAATATAATTGATAAATGAGCATATAATGGTATTTGTGCATTTATAGATTTTAATATGTTAATTTGTCTAGGAGTGTTATTAATATGATCTTCACCTCTTATAATGTGACTTATATTCATATCTAAATCATCTACAATAACACAAAAATTATATGTAAATGATCCATTAGCACGTTGTAATACTAAATCATCTAATTCTTTATTTTTGAATTCTATTTTTCCTCTAATTATATCTTTAAAAATTACTGATCCAGTTTTAGGATTGTTAAATCTTACAACATATTGTTTATTTTTAATATTTTTTTTTTTTTTTTTACAAAAACCATCATACTTAGGTTTTTT
Source organism: Candidatus Makana argininalis (assembly GCA_051307355.1). Classification (GTDB taxonomy): domain Bacteria; phylum Pseudomonadota; class Gammaproteobacteria; order Enterobacterales; family Enterobacteriaceae; genus Makana; species Makana argininalis_D. The sequence goes on along the minus strand of JBPPLQ010000001.1, from coordinate 212,010 downwards.
TCCTAAATAAATTTGTTTTTGTCTTAAGATTTGTAATCTTTCTATTGAACAATAGCATTTATATGCTTTTCCATTTAATATCATATTATTAATAATTGATTTATAACGTTTTAATCTTAATCTTTGAAAATAAGGACCTTCATCCCAATCTATATTTAACCACTTCATACTATTGATTATTGATTTTATGCTATTTTTTTTAACACGCTTATTATCTGTATCTTCAATTCTAAAAACAAATTTTCCTTTTTTACTTCTAGCAAATAACCATGAAAACAAAGCAGTACGAATACTACCTATATGTAAATATCCAGTAGGGCTAGGTGCAAAACGAGTTTTAATTATCATATTTTTGAAAAATTTTATAATTAAATGTAATTAATTCAAATATTTTTATTTATTAATATTTTATTTATATAATATTAATTTTTTAAAATAATGATATAATTTATAATAAAAAATAAATTTTATCATAAAACTAAATATAATTATAGTTGTTTAAATAAATTTAGTATTAAATTTTAAAAATTTTTATAAAACAGTTGACTATTTAAGTATTTTTCTTATAAAATATATTATACAGGTGATTAGCTCAGATGGAAGAGCACCTCCCTTACAAGGAGGGGGTCGGCGGTTCAAATCCGTCATCACCTAATAAAAGGGTCGTTAGCTCAGTTGGTAGAGCAGTTGACTTTTAATCAATTGGTCACAGGTTCGAATCCTGTACGACCCAAATTTATATAAATGCTAAATTAACGATAATTTATTTTAATTTATTTAAAAAATTTAAAATACATTTTAATAATTTTTAATATTAAAGGTGTAAATAAATTCTATGTGTATTAAATTTATTTTATTAATTATAAAATTAATTTTATTTATAATAAATAATTTTAATATTAATTAACATTTAAATATCAGTCAAAATTAAAAAAACTTATTTTTAAGAATGACTGATATTTTCAAATAAACAAATTTTTTATAAAATTATTTTATTTATTTTCAGATATATATATAATTAATTCTAAAACTTTATTCGAATATCCTGTTTCATTATCATACCATGAAATTATTTTAACAAACTTTGAATTTAACATTAAACTTGCTTTAGAATCAAATATTGAAATTAATTTATTTCCATTAAAATCACTTGAAACAACTTCTTCATCTGTATAACCTAATATACCTTTTAAATTTGTTTTAGAAGCATTTTTTATTACATTGCAAATTTCTTTATATGTAGTTGGGTTATTTAATCTAACAGTTAAATCAACAACAGATACATTAATTGTAGGAACACGAAATGATATTCCAGTTATTTTACCATCAAGATCAGGTATTATTTTACCTACTGCTCTAGCAGCACCTGTAGAAGAAGGAATAATATTATAAGAAGCACTCCTCCCTCCTCTCCAATCTTTTAATGATGGACTGTCAACTGTTTTTTGTGTTGATGTGGTAGAATGAACTGTTGTCATTAAAGCTTCAACTATTCCGAAATTATCATTTAATACTTTAGCTATAGGAGCTACACAATTAGTAGTACATGATGCATTAGATATTATTTTTTGATTTTTATATGTTTGATTATTAACACCCATAACAAACATTGGAGTATCATCTATTGATGGACCAGTTATTATAACTTTTTTAGCTCCTGATATTATATGATAATTAGCATATTCTTTATTTAAAAAAAAACCAGTAGATTCAATTACAACATCTACATTAATTTTATTCCAATTTATATTTCTAGGATCTTTTTCATGAAAACATTTTATTTTTATATTATTATCAATAATTAAATTATCATTTTCTATTTTTATATTTTTTTTAAAAATACCATGTATAGAATCATATTTTAACATATATGCTATATGATCAATTGGTATTATATCATTTATACCAACTATTTTAATTTGTTTAAATTTTTGAGCCGCTCTAAATATAACACGACCTATACGTCCAAATCCATTAATACCTATCTTAATTGACATATTTGTTACCATTTTTTTAAAAGAATAAATATTGAATTAAAATTAAAAATAATTTAATTTTAAATAGTATTAAAAATACGTTGTCTAATTATTTCAAATAAACAAATTCCTGTAGCAACAGAAACATTTAGTGATGAAATAGATCCTAACATTGGAATACTGACAAGTATATCACAATATTTTTTAGTTAAATTTCTTAATCCTTTATCCTCTGAACCTACAACTAAAGCCAATGAACCTGATAGTTTAATATTAAAAATATTTTTATTAGAGTTAATAACAGATCCTATGATATAAACTTTATGTTTATTTAATAAAATTAATGTTCTTGATATATTAATCACTTTTATTATTTTTAAATTATAAATTGATCCACTAGATACTTTTTTAACAGTAGAATTAATAGGGGATGATCTATTTTTAGGAAGAATAACAATATTAACACCTGAAGCTTCAGCACATCTTAAACAAGCACCTAAATTACGTGGATCTTTTATACCATCTAAAATCAATATCAAAATATTTTTTTTTGTTTTTAAAATATTTAATAAATCATGTTCATTGTATTTTTTTTTATTTTTAATTAAAGCACAAATTCCTTGATGTGATTTTTTATAAATTTTATTTAAAATAAATTTATTATTATTTAATTTTATTTTAATACCTTTTGTATAAATTTTTTTTAATAACGTTTTTAAACGAGAATTATTATTTTTTTTAAATAAGTAAACACAAATTAAAATATGTGGATTTATTTTATAAACTTCATTTATAGTATTAATACCGTATATAATTTCAAACATTGTTTTAACAATTCAATATAATTTAAATTTACATAAATAATAAATTTTTTTAATTTATATATAATATGTATTAATAGTTAATTGTTAATTATTTTTAAAATATTTTTAATATTATTTTTAATATTTATTCCATTAATATAATTAATATTATGTATTTTTTTAATCCAATTTATTTGATTTTTTACAAGATTTAGATTAGCTCTTATAACTTTTATGATCATATTTTCGTATTTTATTTTTCCTAAAATATATTCATACATTTGTCTATATCCAATACATTTCATAGAAATCATATTCTGATTTATTTTTTTTTTAAATATGAGATTTTTTACTTCACATTCAAATCCATTGTTTAACATGTGATTAAATCTTTTATAAATTTTATTATAAATTAATTCAATATTTGTAGGAAATATTGAAAAAATATATATTTTATATTTTAATTTATTATTTTTTATATTAACTAAATAATTTATTTTTTTATTTGTAATAAAATTAATTTCTAATGCTCTTGATATTCTTTTAAAATCATTAAAATGAATTTTATTTGCTGTATTTTTATCAATTTTATATAATATATTATATAATCCAATATTTCCTACTTTTTTTTGTGTTTTTTTTATTAAATATCTTATTTTTATATTAGGAGGTGGTAATATAGGAAATCCTTCTATTAACATTTTAAAATAAAGAATACTACCACCAACTAATATAGGTATTTTACCTAATTTTGTAATTTTTTTCATTTGATTAATTGCATCTAAACAAAAATTGATTGATGAATAAGATTCAAATGGTTCTTTAATATTAATTAAGTAATGGGTATTTTTAAACAAAGTTGTTAAACTAGGTTTATTTGTTCCTATATTCATGTCTTTGTAAATTAAAGCTGAGTCTACACTTATAATTTCAGATGGTATATATTTTTTTAAATTAATTGCTAAATTAGTTTTTCCTGATGCAGTTGGACCCATAATAAATATGGTTTTTGGATATAAATTAGATTTATAAAAATTCATATTTTTATTTTATATAAAAATATTAAATAATATTTTTATTCTTGCGGGAGCTGGATTTGAACCAACGACCTTCGGGTTATGAGCCCGACGAGCTACCAGACTGCTCCACCCCGCGTCTAATATTTACAATATACTTTAATTATAAATAAAATGCAACTTTTTATTATAAAATTATAAAAAATTTATGTTTATAAATATTTTATTAATTAATTTAAATAAATAATAAATTTTTTAATTTTTAAAATTTATTAAATAATTAATATTTTATGTATATTTGTAATATTGATAAACTTTTATTTTAAATTAAATAATTTTGTGAATAAAAATGAGCAATAGCCATTGCTAATGCGTCTGATTCATCATTTTTAATATTATCAGTAAGTTTAAATAAATTAATAATGTATTTTTTCACTTCTTTTTTATTTGCTGATCCTATTCCTGTAACAAGTTGTTTAACTTTACTTGATGTATATTCAAAAATTAATAAATTTAAATTAATAGCTGCTATAATAGCAACGCCTCTTGCTTGACTAAGTTTAATAATTGAATTGTTATTTTTATAAATAAAAACTTTTTCAATTGATAAATATTTAGGTTTAAATTTTTTAATTATATTTGTTAACTCTGAATAAATAATTTTTAATCTATCACTAATATTATTATATTTTGTTAAAATACAACCACTTTTTATATAAATTAATTTTTTTTTTTTTTCTCGTAAAATACCATATCCTGTAATTCTATATCCTGGATCAATACCTAATATTATTGTCATATAATTCACTTATAAATACATCAAGTATGATTTAATTAATTAAAATAATGTTAATAAATTTATTTATAATTAATCATTTTTAATGATATTTAATATTTTTAAAAATATTAAATAAATTATTTATTTATTTAAAATTATTTTTATAAATAAATAATATTGATCACTTTTAAGTAATTATATTATTATTATTAATATATTTTTTTTTGATAAATTTTTTATTTTTATAAATTATATTTATAAATTATATTTTATAATTATTAATATAATTTTATCTTTTTAATTTATTAAATATTAATATTTTATAAATTAAATAAATTTTAATTTATAAAATTAGGAGAATTAACCATAAGATCTACTGCATTAGTAGTTTTTGGAAATGCAATTACATCTCGAATATTATTTGTTCCAGTTAAAAGCATAACCAAACGATCTAAACCTAATGCAATACCTACATGAGGTGGTGCACCATATTGTAAAGCATTAAGAAAAAATCCATATTTTTTTTTTTGTTCAATTTTATTAATACCCAAAATTTTAAAAATAATTTTTTGTATCTTGACGTTACTAATACGAACTGAACCGCTGCCTATTTCATATCCATTAATTACTATATCAAAGGAATTTGATATTGCTTTTTTAGGAAATTTTATAAGATTTTTGTAATTTATATCTTTTGGAGAAGTAAATGGATGATGAAAAGATTTTATTTTATTATTTTTTCCTGAATAAAACATTGGAAAATCTATAATCCAGACTGGTTTCCAAGAATTAATATTAGTTATATTTAAATCTAATCCAATTTTAGTACGTAAATAACCTAAAGCATTATTTACATTAATAAAATTACCTGAAATAATGAAAATTATATCATTATTATTTGATTTAGTTGCAGAGATTATTTTTTTTATAATATTAATATCAAAAATATTTTCAATTGAAATTTTTATACCATTCATTCCATTATTTTTATCTTTTATTTTTATCCATATTAAATCATTTATTTCATATAATTTAATATTATTATAATAATCATCAATTTTTTTTTTACTTAAATTTATACCTCCTGGTACTTTTAATGTAGATATTATAAAATTTTTATTTTTATTAAAATTATAAAAAGAATTTTGATTATTTTTTTTAAATAAATATGTTATATTAACTAATTTCATAGGATTGCGTAAATCTGGTTTATCAGAACCAAATTTATTAATAGAGTCTTTATAAGTAATTTTTTCAAAATTACCTATATTTATTCCATATATCTTTTTCCACAAATTTTTAATTAATTTTTCTATTATTGAATGTAATTGATATGATGTAATAAAAGATGCTTCAATATCTATTTGTGTAAATTCTGGTTGTCTATCTGATCTTAAATCTTCATCACGAAAACATTTTACAATTTGATAATATTTATCAAATCCTGATAACATTAAAATTTGTTTGAATAATTGTGGAGATTGAGGTAATGCATAAAATTTATTTTTATGTATTCTACTTGGAACAATATAATCTCTTGATCCTTCATCTGTAGATTTAGTTAACATTGGAGTTTCGATATCAAGAAATTTTTCTAAATTCATAAAGTTACGAATTAAGTGAGATATTTTTGAACGAGTTTTAATTCTATATGTCATATTACTACTTCTAAGATCAAGATATCTAAATTTCATTCTTTGATCTTCACTGTTATTATTATTAAAATCTATCGGAAATGGTTTAGATTTATTAATAATATTTAATTCAGTAGCTAATATTTCTATGTTACTTTTTATAATTTTATTTTTTATGTTTTTTATAGGTCTTTTTCTAACAATTCCTTTTATTTGAACACAATATTCATTACGTAAATTTTTAGCTAAATTAAAAATTTTTAATATCTTATTATCAAATGTTACTTGTACTATACCTTCTATATCACGTAGATCAATAAAAATTATTGATCCTAAATTACGAAATTTATTAACCCATCCACATAATGTGACTTCTTGTCCAATATTAGATAAATTTATATCTCCACAATATAAAGTACGCATTTAAATACACTCTTAATAAATAAATTTTTTATTTGATAAATTATTTTCATTAGTTATTAATATCATTTATTTTATAATCTAAATTGAATTTAATTTTAATAATAATTAATTATTTATATTTATTCCAAAATCTATTATCTTTTTTAAGCATTTTAAAGGATGAAATAGGTCCCCATGTTCCAGCTTTATAAGGTTTTGGTTTATCATTTTCTATACTCCATGCCTCTATGATAGAATCTATCCATTTCCATGATTCTTCTATTTCTTCTTGACTCACAAAAAAATTTTGTATTCCTGTCATTAATCCTAAAAATATACGATCATAATCATTTTCTATATAAGATTTATTTTTTTTTTGATTTAATTTAAAATTTAATTCATTATAATACAAATTATATATATTATCCAACCCTGTGATATTATTTAGTATTTGAATATTTATTCCTTCGTTGGGTTGAATACGGATAGTTAATTTATTATTGTTTAATTTTTTAAAATGCTCTTTAAATAATGAAATAGATGGTTTTTTAAAATAAATTACAATTTCAGAATATTTTGTTTTTAATCTTTTTCCTGTTCTTAAATAAAAAGGTACACCTGACCACATTAAATTATCTATATTTACACGTATAGATATAAAAGTTTCTGTAAAACTATTTTTGTTTGCATTTTTTTCTTTAATATATCCAGGTACTTTTTTACCTTTTATAAAACCAGAAGTATATTGTCCTCTAACAATTGTATCTTTAACATTACTATAATTAATAGGTCTAAGTGAACGTAAAATTTTTATTTTTTCATTTCTAATAAGATCATTAGTTAAATTAGTAGGAGGTGACATGGCTATTATAGTTAATATTTGTAACATATGACTTTGAACCATATCTCTCATTTGTCCAACTTGATCAAAATAATTCCAACGATTTTCTATTCCTATATCTTCAGAAATTGTAATTTGAACATGATCTATATAACGATTATTCCAATTAGAAATAAAGATAGAATTAGAAAATCTCAAAGCTAATAAATTTATTATAACTTTTTTACATAAATAATGATCTATTCTATATGTTTGTTTATTATTAAAATATTTTGACACTTGATTATTTATAATTTTATATGAAGATAAATTAGTGCCTATTGGTTTTTCTATAACTACATAGCTTTTTTTATTATTTAATTTTGCTTTACCTAATCCTTTACAAATAGATCCAAAAGTTGTTGGAGGCATAGCGAAATAATTTATTGTTATTCTTTTATTTTGATTTAATTTATTATTTAATAAGTGAAAATATTTAATTTTATTAATATCTAATTTACAAAATTTTAATCTTTTACTAAATTTTTTCCATAATTTTTCATCTATTTTTTCTTTTATAAAAATTTTTAATGATTTTTTAATTGATTGGATATAATATTTAATATCCCAATTTATACGACTTACTCCTATTATTTTTGTTTCTGGATGAATTAAATTTAATTTTTCTAATCTATATAAAGATGGAAATAATTTACGAAAAGATAAGTCACCTTTAGTACCAAAAATAACTAAATCACAAGCTTTTATTTTAGATTTTAATGACATATTTTTTCCTTTTATTTAATTTATATATGATATATATTAATAATATATATTTTTAAGAAAAATATTATATTAATTAAAAATTAATAATTTTTTAATTTTAAAATATATAAAATATTTTAAAAATAAATGTTAACAAAATTAAGATAAAAATAATTTATTTTTATATATAATATTTACATTATGTTTGATGTTTTAATTCCTAATAATTTTAGTCCTAATTTTAAAGTTTTTCTTGTAAGTAATATTAATTTAATTCTACTATTAATTTTTTTTAAATTTTTAGAATTAATAATAGAACATTTTTCATAAAAATAAGAAAATAATACAGAAATATTATAAAGATAAGAACATAAAATATTAAGTGTTGCATTGTTATATACTGAAATTAATATTTCTTCTAATTGAATTAATTTATTTGCTAATTTTATTTCATATTTATTTTTAACATTAATAATAGATATTATAATTTTTTTATTTTTAAAATTACGTTCTATTATTGAAGAAATTCTAGCATATGCATACTGAATATATATATATGTATTACCATTAAAATTTAACATATTATTCCAATTAAATATATAATTATTAATACGATTTCTAGATAAATCATTATATTTTATTGATCCTATTCCAATTATTTTAGATAATTTTTCTAGTTCTTTTTTTTTAATATTAGGATTTTTATTTTTAATTAAAATTTTTGCATGTAATATAGATTCATTCAAAAACTTATTAAGTTTTATATTACACCCATTTCTTGTTTTAAACGGTTTTCCATTTTTATTTAACATCATTCCAAACATATAATGTTTCATATAAACATGTTTAGGTACATATCCAGCTTTTTTTACTATTTTAAAAATTTGCATTAAATATTGAGTTTGACGAGAATCAACAAAATATATAATTTTATTAGCTTTTAAAATTTCATATCTATATTTAGCACAAGCAATATCAATAGCACTATATAAATAAGATCCATCATTTTTTTTAATAATAACTCCCATTTTATTACCATTTTTATTTTTAAATTCATCAAGAAAAATTATAATATTACCATTAATATTTATAGCTATTTTTTTTTTTATTAAATCATCAATAATATAAGGTAATAGATTACTATAAAAACTTTCACCACATATATCATTATTATTTAATGTAACATTCAGTTTATCATAAATTTTTTGATTATTTTGTATACTATTAAAAAGTATTTTTTTCCATAAATTGATACAAAATTTATCTCCATTTTGTAATTTTACTAAATATTTTTTTGATAATTTACAAAATAATGGATCTTTTTTATAACTAATTTTTGCTAAACAATAAAAATTTTCTAAATAAGTAATTTTTATTTTAGATTTTTTAATTTTTTTTTTAACTATATATGCTATTAACATTCCAAATTGTGTACCCCAATCACCTATATGATTTGCTTTTATAACATTTAAACCTAAAAATAACATAATTCTATAATAAGCATCACCTATAATTGTGGATCTTAAATGTCCTACATGCATTTCTTTTGCTATATTTGGAGAAGAGTAATCTATTACTATATTTTTAGATTTTATTTTTTTTATTCCAATTCTATTAGATAGAATATAATTTAAAATTAAATTTTCTGTATATTTTATATTTATAAAAAAATTAATAAAACCTGGATATATAATATCAATTTTCTCAACTATACCGTTTAATTTTATAAAATAAATTAATTTTTTAGCTAAAATAATAGCATCAATACCAAATTTTTTAGCAATAAATATAATAAAATTACATTGATAATTTCCAAATTTTTCTATATTTGTTTGATTAATATTTATTAAATAATTATTTTTTAATCCAAATAATAAAAAAATATTTTCAATTTTTTTAGAAATTAACTTATTAATATTCAATATTTTTCCTTATATTTTATTTTTAAAAATTTATAAATTTATTTACTTATTTTAATAAATTAATAATTTAGTATATATTAATAATAATAAAATATTAATAAATAAATTTAAAAAATTATAAATTAATATCAATAATATTTAAATTTTTAATTTAATATAATTTTTAAAAATATTTTACGTTAAAATAAAAAATATGAAAAAAAAATTAATTACAAGTTCTCTTCCATATATTAATGGAATTAAACATTTAGGTAATTTAATAGGATCAATTTTGCCTGCTGATATATGTGCAAGATACTTTCGTCAACAACAATATGATGTATTATTTATTTGTGGAACAGATGAACATGGAACACCAGCTGAAATAAGTGCAATTAAAAAAAAAATAACAATAAATAAATTTTGTGAAAAATATTACATTTTACAAAAAAATATTTACAAAAAATTCAATATCAGTTTCGATTTTTTTGGTAGAACATCTTCTTTATTTCATCATAAATTTGTAAAAAGTATTTTTAATACTTTAGATAATAATGGATTTATATTTTCTAAATACATCAAACAAATATATTCTATAGAAGAGAAAAGATTCCTCCCTGATCGTTATATAGAAGGAAAATGTCCATTTTGTAATTTTTATAATGCACGTGGTGATCAATGTGATAATTGTAATTCTATTTTTAATATTAATGAATTAATCAAACCTAGATCTGTTATAAATCCTTTTAGTACTTTAAAATTATTAAATAGTGAACATTTATTCTTTAATTTTAAAAATATAGAAAATAAATTAAAATATTGGATTAAAAAAAATTCTTATTGGTCATTTATAACACAAAGAATTGCTAAAAAATGGATATCAGAAAAGATTAAACCTAGATGTATAACAAGAGATTTAATATGGGGTGTGAAAGTACCAAAATTAGGATTTGAAAATAAAGTTTTTTATGTATGGTTTGATGCAATTTTAGGATATATTAGTTTCACTCAAGAATTTGCATTTAAAAAACATGATGATGATTTATGGAAAACATGGTGGAAAAATAAAAAAAACGTAGATTTAATACAATTTATGGCAAAAGATAATATTTTTTTTCATTCAATATTTTTACCATCTATTATGATTGCTACAAAAGAAAAATGGACTTTGCCTAATATTATAAAAGGATTAAATTGGTTAACATATGAAGGAAAAAAATTTTCTACAAGTTTAAATCGTGGCATATTTACAGATAAAGCACTTAATTTTTTTCCTTCTGATTATTGGAGATATACTCTTTTTTGTATGATTCCTGAATCCAGTGATTCTGATTTTTCTTTTAATTTAATGTCTAATATAGTTAATAACTTATCAAATAGTCTTGGAAATTTTGTTAATAGATTAACATCCATTATAATTTATAATTATAATGGTATTCTTAGTTATGGTTATATTCCAGATAATAAATTAATCAATATTATAATAAAATATATTTATAAATATGATTATTATATGCATAAATTAGAATATAGAAAATCAGGTACTATTATGATTAAAATGTGGCAAATAGGTAATGAATATTTTACTAAAAAAAAACCATGGTTAAAAAAAAATATTTATTTAATTAAGTATCATAATATTTTAAAAAATTGTCTATGGTTAATTTTTGTATATAGTTGTCTTTTATATCCTATAACTCCCACAATTTCTTCAGATATAAAAAATATTTTACCTATTAATAAAAATTATTGGTCAAATTCAAAATCATTTTTAAAACAATATTGGTTATTAAATGAAATAAAAGTAAAATCATTTTCAAAAAATTTAATTCTTAAAATTAGCAAAAAAAAAATTTATAAATTAAAAAAAATTTTTGAAGGTAAAATTTAAATTATTTTAATAAAAAACTTACATAAAGTTTAAAAAATATAAATTTTTTAAACTTTATGTAAGTTTTTTAATTGTTTTTAACATTTCGTCATTTAATGATTTTTTAATATTTTCTATAGCATCTATTATATTATAATGTACTATTTTATTATTTTTAATTCCTATACAACAATTTTTATATCCATTTAAAATTAGTTCAATAGAATAAATTCCCATTCTTGAAGCTAAAATTCTATCATAAGCAACAGGATTTCCTCCTCTTTGTGTATGACCAAGAATAGTAGCTCTTGTTTCAATTCCTGTTTCTTTTTCTATATATTTTTCTAATTCATAAATATTACAAATATGTTCAGTAATTATTATTACTGCATGTTTTTTTATTTTATTTATATAATTTTTAACTTTTATTACTATTTCTTTTGGTTTAAAATTAAATTTATTCAATATTATAAACTCACATCCACTAGCTACAGCAGATGATATGGTTAAATCACTACAATATCTACCCATAACTTCTACAATAGATATTCTATTATGTGATTTAGATGTATCACGTAATTTATCAATAGATTTAATAATAGTTTCTAATGCTGTCAAATACCCTATTGTATAATCAGTACCAAAAATATCATTATCAATTGTACCAGGTAAGCATATACATGAAATACCCATGTCATTTATTTTTTTTGCACCTATATAAGATCCATTTCCTCCTATAACTATTAAATAATCTATACCTAAGTTAATTAAATTATTTATAGAAATTAAACGATTTTTTTTTTTTTTAAATTCTTTAAATCTTGCTGATCCTAAAAATGTACCACCTTTATTAATAATATCTGAAACAGAACTTTTATAAAGTCTAATTATTTTTGATTTAAATAAACCTAAATAACCATCATATATTCCATAAACTTTTAATTCTTGTGAAATTCCATAATAAACTATGCTTCTAATAGCTGCATTCATTCCAGGAGCATCTCCACCGCTTGTAAGAATACCTATTTTTTTAATCATAAATTACTCTTTAATTTTAAATTAAAATAAATATTAATATATTATATAATTAATTTAATAATAAATATTATATTAATCAATAATAATTGATAGATTTTTAATATTTTTAATATATATAATTTATAATTTAATTTAATATATTAATATTATTATTTTTTTAAAAAATTACTTGATATTTTTATAAAAGTATGTAATAAAAATTTAAATTTAAATGAGGTACGATTTTGTATATGAGTATTAATTTTTTAAAGAAACTTTTAGAAAAAATAAAAATTTCTTATAACCACTTCTCTACAGATTCTTATCTTGGTTCCTAAAACATTATAATTAATATACTATTTATTGTTTAAATTCAAATAAAATTATAAAGGCAAAAAATATGTCAAAGATAAAAGGTCAAGTGAAATGGTTTAATGAATCTAAAGGTTTTGGTTTTATTACCCCAACAGATGGTAGTAAAGATGTTTTTGTTCATTTTTCTGCTATTCAAGGTAGTGGATTTAAAACTTTAACAGAAGGACAAAATGTAGAATTTGAAATACAAGATGGTCAAAAGGGTCCTTCAGCTATAAACGTAACAACTATATAATATTTTAATTTTAATTATTTTTTACTATATTTAAAATTAATATAAAATAATCACCCCATTAAATTTTTTTAATAATAATGGGGTTTGATTGTTTTAATAAAATTAAAATACTTATTATTTAATGATTTTTGTAATTAATATTTATATCTTATCAAATTTATTTCATTTAATAATTAAATTATTAAAATTAATATTTATGTTAATATAATTAAATATATTTTAATATATTATAAATATAATATTATATTACAATATTTTAATATAACATAATGGATGTTATTAATTATTAATATTAATTTAATTACATTTATAATTTTTTTTAAATTTTATTTAATCTTTTTTAAAGAATAAATATTATATTATACTTCAGGATAAAATGATAAAAAAATTCAAAGAACCTATTGATAGAGATCATAGACAAATAGGAAAAAATTTAGGATTATATCATATTCAAGAAGAATCACCAGGAATGGTTTTTTGGCATAATTCTGGATTAATAATTTTTCATGAAATAGAATCATTTATTAGAATGAAGTTAAAAAAATATAAATACGAAGAAGTTAAAAGTCCATTAATTATAGATAAAAAATTATGGGAAAAAACAGGTCATTGGGATAATTATTCTGAATATATTTTCACAACTTCATCAGAAAATAGACATTATTGTATTAAACCTATGAATTGTTTAGGTCATATACAATTATTTAATAATAAATTAAATTCATATAAAGAATTACCAATTAAAATTGCAGAATTTGGTTATTGTCATAGAAACGAACCATCTGGTTCTTTATATGGTTTAATGAGAGTAAGAGGTTTTACACAAGATGATGCTCATATTTTTTGCACATTACGCCAATTAAAAAATGAAATAAATGATTGTATAAAAATGATATATGATATATACAATACATTTGGTTTTAATAAAAACAAAATTTTTGTAAAATTATCTACTCGTCCAAAAAAATATATAGGTAAAGATGAAGATTGGAAAAAAGCAGAACAAGATTTAATATCAACATTAAATAAAAATAATATTAAATTTGAATTTAAAAAAGGAGAAGGTGCATTTTACGGACCTAAAATAGAATTTACTCTTCTTGATTGTATCAATCGTTTTTGGCAATGTGGAACTATTCAAATAGACTTTTCTTTGCCTAATCGTTTAGGATCTTTTTATATTGATAAAAATAACAAAAAAATAACACCAATAATAATTCACAGAGCTATTTTAGGTTCAATAGAAAGATTTATTGGTATCATAACAGAAGAATTTGCAGGTAATTATCCTACATGGTTAGCTCCAACACAAATTGTAATTTTAAATATAACACAAGAACAAATTTTATATGTTAAAAAATTAAATAAAAAATTATTAAATTTAAATATAAGAACAAAATTGGATATAAGAAATAAAAATATAAGTTATAAAATAAGAGATCATATTTTAAACAAAATACCTTATATAATAATATGCGGTAATAAAGAAATGAAATCAAATAATATTACATTACGTACAAGTAAAGGAAAAAAAATAGAACAAATAGAAATAAATAATATGATATATAATATTAAAAAAGAAATTGAGAATAGATATTTATATCAAATGGGGGAATAAAAAATCAAAAACTGTAAAAAAATAAAAATATTAAGTAAAACTCGTATCAATAAAGAAATATGTGAATCACAAGTAAGACTTACTGATTTTGATGGAAAATATATTGGTATTGTTGATATAAATACAGCATTACAAAAAGCTAAAGAAATTGGAGTAGATTTAGTAGAAATTAATTCAAATTCACATCCTACAATTTGTAAAATAATAGATTATGGTAAATTTATTTACGAGAAAAAAAGAAATTATAAAAATATAAAAAAGAAACAAAAAAAAATACAAATTAAAGAAATAAAATTTCGTCTCAATACAGATATAAATGATTATAAAATAAAAATTAAAAATTTATCTAAATTTTTAAAAAATGGCAATAAAGTTAAAATCACTATTATATTTAGGGGTAGAGAAATATTTCATAAAGACATTGGAATTAAAATATTAAATAAAATTAAAAATGATCTGAATAAAATATCAATATTAGAATATTTTTCTAAAATACCTGAAGGAAAACAAATTATAATGATTTTATCTCCTAAAAAATAATTTTTTAAAAAATTAATTATTATAAATAATTTTTATTTAAAAAATTTATATTAATTTTTATTAAAAAAAAATTTTATGAAAAAAATAAAAACTCTTAAAAGTGCTTATAAACGTTTTAAAAAAACATCATCTGGAAAATTTAAACATAAAAGTTCTAATCTTAGACATATTTTAACAAAAAAATCGACTAAAAGAAAAAGACATCTGAGAAAAAAATCTTTATTATCTAAAAATGATATAAAATCAATAATTAAATGCTTACCTTATTAATTAATTTTTTAAAATTATTTTTTAAATAAGTTTTGGAGCAATTTAATGTCTAGAATTAAAAGAAGTGTTAGTGCTAGAAAAAGACATAAAAAAATTTTGAAAAAAGCAAAAGGTTATTACGGTGCAAGATCGCGTGTTTATCGTGTAGCTTTTCAATCAATTATAAAATCAGGTCAATATGCGTATAGAGATAGAAAACAAAAAAAAAGAAATTTCCGTAAATTATGGATATTACGTATAAATGCTGCTGCGCGTCAAAATGGAATTTCTTATAGTCGTTTTATTAATGGATTAAAAAATTATAATATTATAATAAATAGAAAAATATTATCTGAAATTGCAATATCAGATAAAAATGTTTTTGAAAAATTAGTTTTAAAATCTAAAAAATATTTTGAATAATTTATATTTAAGCCTCCATATAAAAGGAGGCTTCTCTATTTAATAAAAAATAATTTTTTATAAATAAATAAAATTTATTTTAAGGAATTAAGTAGATGAAAAATATATTAGAGATATTAAATAATGTTAAAAAAATTATAAAAAAAACAAATAATAAAGAAAAACTAAATTTTATTAAAATTAAATATTTAGGAAGAAAAGGTTATTTTAATAAAAAAATAAAAAATTTATTAAATTTACCTGTAAAATTAAGAAATACAGAAGGATTAATCATAAATAAAGCTAAAAAAAAATTTCAAAAAAATATAAAAAAAAAAATAAATTATATAGAAAATAAAAATATAATTGAAATTATAAATAAAAAAAAAATAGATATTTCTATTCCTGGTAGAAAAATTAATATTGGTAATTATCATCCTATATCAAAAACTATTTCAATAATTGAAAAATTTTTTTTAAAAATAGGATTTAGATTAGAATTTGGACCTGAAATAGAAGATTCTTATCATAATTTTGATTATTTAAATATCAAAAAAAATCATCCTTCTAGATCAAAAAAAGATACTTTTTGGTTAGATAAAGTAAGATTACTTCGTACTCAAACATCTTCTGTGCAAATAAGAACTATGAAAACTAATAAACCTCCAATAAGTATAATTTCTTCAGGAAAAGTGTATAGAAATGACTGTGATAAAAAACATACACCTATGTTTCATCAAACTGAAGGTTTATTAGTTGATGTTAATGTAAGTTTCGCAAACTTAAAAAATTTATTAAATGAATTTTTATATTATTTTTTTGATAAAAAAATAAAAATACGTTTTCGTCCATCATATTTTCCATTTACAGAACCTTCAGCAGAAGTAGATATTTTTGATACAAATGGACATTGGTTAGAAGTGTTAGGATGTGGTATGATACACCCTAATATTCTAGAGAAATTAAATATTGATTCAGAAATATATTCAGGTTTTGCTTTTGGTATTGGAATAGAAAGATTAACAAGTTTACGTTATGGTATTGTAGATTTACGTGAATTTTTTGAAAATGATGTTCGTTTTTTAAAACAATTTAAATAAAATCGAGAAATTAATGAAAGTAAGTGAATTATGGCTTAGAGAATTAGTTAATCCAAAAATTAGTAGTTATAAATTATCTGAACAAATAAGTATGTTAGGTTTTGAGGTATATAATAATAAAAAAAAAAATTATAATTTTAATAAATTTATAATTGGGAAAATAATAAAATTTAAAATTTATTCTAAAAATAAAAATATATATATATTAAAAATAGATATAGGTAAAAAAAAAAAATTAAATATTTTTAGTGATAAAAAAAAGATGAAAATTTTAATATATAAAAAATATTTTTTAAATTATAATATAAAAAAAAAAATTTTAGATAAATTTGGTAATATTTCTGATAATAAAATTTTTAATTTTAAAAATATAAACATTAAATTTAAAAAAAATAAAATAATAGATATTAAAAATATTTTAACAAAATGTAAAAAAATAGAAAATTATTTTAATCTTGATGATAATATATTTGATATATCTATTCCATATAATAGATCAGATTGTTTAAGTTTAATTGGTATAGCTAGAGAAATTTCAGCAAAAAATAAAATACCAATTAAATATCCAAAAATAATAAATAATCATATTTTAAATAAAAATTTCAAAATAAAATTTAAAATAAAAGAAAAAAAATTATGTTTTAAATATTTATTAAGAATAATAAAAAATATTAATTTCAAATCTATTACACCAATATGGATTAGTGAAAGATTAAAAAATTGTGGTATAAAATTAGAACATTGTATCAAAAATATCATTAATTATGTTCAAATTGAACTTGGTCAACCTTTTAATGTATTTGATTTAGATAAAATCGAAAGTAAAATTATAATTAGATATGCATATAATAATGAAAAAATTAATTTAATAAATGGAATACAAATAAATTTAAATAATAAAATTTTAATTATTGCTGACAAAACACACGTAATGTCAATAGTTGGAATTATAAATAATAATAATTATGAAATTAATGCAAAAACTAAAAATATAATATTAGAATGTGCTTTATTTAATAAATTATCAATATTAAATAATATTAAATATTGCAATCTTAATACAGAAGTTAATACTTTATATGAAAGAGAAATAGATATCAATATACAAGAATATGCATTAAATAGATTAACTTATTTATTAGTAATGATATGTGGTGGTGTTCCAGGTAATATTTTATATAAAAATAATGTAAATAATATTTCAAAAAAAAAAAAAATATTTATTACAAGAAAAAAGATTAATAAAATTATAGGAAATTATATTCCTGACATTAAAATTAATAATATCTTAAACAATCTTGGATTTAAAAAAAGAAAATATCAACTTGGTTGGAATATCATTCCACCTAAATGGAGAAATGATATATTAATAGAAGAAGATATAATAGAAGAAATATGTAGAATATATGGTTATGATAATATTAAAAAAGTACCATATATAAATAAAAACCCCATTAAATTTAATAAAAAAAAAAATATTGAATTTTCTAAAATTAAAACATTTTTATTACATCGTGGATATCAAGAAGTAATAAATTACAGCTTTATTAATATAAAAGAACAAAATATTATTTTTCCTAATAAATCATGTTTAAAAATATTAAATCCAATATCTAAAGATATGTGTGCAATGAGAATATCTTTATTAACAGGTCTTATAAAGACAGCAATTTATAATAGATATCGACAACAAAAAAGAATTAAGTTATTTGAAAGCGGTTTTTGTTTTATACCTGATAAAAAATATAATATTGGAATTAATCAAAAATTTTTTATTTCTGGAATTATTATTGGATCAATTTACAATGAATATTGGGATAAAAAAAATGAAAATGCAGATTTTTATGATATTAAAGGAGATATTGAATCTATTTTTGAAATTAATAATCAAATTACAAATATTGAATTTAAAGAATGTAATAATAAATTATTTCATCCAGGTAAAAGCTCTGAAGTTTATTTAAAAAATAAAAAAATTGCATATTTTGGATTTCTTAATCCTAATATTTTAAAATATTTTAATTTAAATTGTAAAACATTGGTTTTTGAAATTTTATTAAATAAAACTTATAAAAATAAAAAATTTAAAATAAATTCTATTTCTACGTTTCCATATTATTATAGAGATATATCATGTATTGTATCTAATAATATCAAATATATAGATATTATATCTGAATGTAAAAAAAATCTTAAAAAAAAACTTATTGATATTACATTATTGAATATTTATGAAGGACCAGAAATTAAATACGGGTTCAAAAGTTTTTCTATTAGATTAACTTTACAAAATTTAAAACGTACATTACATAAAAATGAAATTTCTAACATAGTGAAAAATTGTTTTGTAAAATTAATTCTAAAATTTAAAAAAAATATTTTAAATATTAATTTTAATATTAATTAATTTCTTTACAAAGATGCATTTTGTTAACAAATAAAATTAATTTTATTAATTAGGTGAGGGAGGGATTCGAACCCTCGATACATTTTAATAATGTATACACACTTTCCAGGCGTGCTCTTTAATCCACTCTGACACCTCACCTAATATTAACAGATTTATATTGAACAGATAAAAAATATTTAATCATTTATTAATAAAGTTAAATTCTAATAAAATCAATATGAATAATTTTAGGTTTAAATGAATGTTTTTGTATTTCTTGTATTTTGACTTTTATTTTTTTTCCTTTAATATTAATTAGTAAATTTTTTTTATTTAAATATTGTTTAATTTTATTTTTAGATAAAAATTTTTGATTTATCTTAATAATATAAGATATTTTATTTAATCCATAAATTACAGATGGTATTTTATTTTTTAATCTTAATCTTCTACTATAACCTTTTCCTTTATTTTTACGAAATTCAGCATTAATTATTAACATAATTTTCTCTAAATTTTATTTCATTTTATTAAAATTTTATTTAATTTAAAAATTAAAAATTTAAACAAAAATTTTATTTTTTAATATTTTTTTTAATTATTGTTTCTACAATAAATATAATTATATGTATTATTTTAATATGCATTTCTTGTATTCTATCAGCATAACCTATATGTTTAATACATATTTCTAAATCAACATCTTCTTTATTTTTATATCCATTATTCCCAGTCAAAACTATCACTTTTATGTTTTTGTTTTTAGCAGAATTTACAGCATTAATAATATTTTTTGAATTACCAGATGTAGTTAATGCTATTAATAAATCACCATTTTTTCCTATAGAATCTATATATCTAGAAAAAATTTTAGAATAACTTAAATCATTACTTACACAAGATATATAACTTGAATCAGAAATAGAAATAGCAGGATAACCACATCTGTATTCACGATAAAAACCCATTAATTCTTCAGATAAATGCATAGCATCACAATGAGAACCGCCATTACCACAAGAAATAATTTTACATCCTGATTTGAATGTATTTACAATTATTTTCGCAGCTTGTTGTATTAATTTTATATTATTATTACTTTTAATAAATTTATCAAGTATGAATAATGATTCATTAAGTTCATTAACTATTAGTTTTTTATACATAAAATAAAACCATTTAATATGTTTTTAAATTTATTTAAACAATAAATATTTTATTTGTTTTTCCATAAGCATTTTTTATTTTTTTTATATATATTATTTAATATTACTTCATGTGTATTAGTTTCATCTTTATTAGCATAAATTATTTTATTTTTTTTTTTATTATAATAATGATATTTATTTTTATATTCTATTTTTTTTTTGTTTTCATATTCTGATATATTAAACTTTATTGATTTCTGACCTCCAGTCATAAGTAAAAAAATATCTGCAAGGATTTCAGAATCTAATAATGCTCCATGTTTTTTACGTTTTGTACTATCAATAAAATATCTATTACAAAGTGCATCTAAACTATTTCTTTTTCCTGGAAATAGTTTTCTAGCAATTGCAAGACTATCTATTATATTACAATAATCATTTATTTTTTTAATTCCTATATTAAGAATAGAAAATTCATAATTTATAAAACCTATATCAAATTGTGCATTATGAATTATAATATCACAACCTTTAATAAAATTAAAAAATTTATATGCTATTTCTGAAAATTTTGGTTTATCTTTTAAAAATTCATTACTAATACCATGTATATTAAATGCATCAATATCTATATCTCTATTTGGTTTTATATAAGAATGAAAATAATTTCCAGTAATATTTCTATTTATTATTTCTATAGCTCCTATTTCTATTATTCTATGATTCTTGTAATGAATTCCTTTTTTATTCATACCAGTAGTTTCAGTATCTATTACAATTTGTCTTATTATTTTTTTTTTCATTATTTTAATCAAATTTTATATTTTATTTATATTATATTATTTTAAAAATAAATATAAACTAATTTTATTTTTAAAGTAAGAATAAATTAATTTAGTTGCAAAATAAATATATTTATAAATTATTTTAATGTTAAATTTTATTAAATATTAATACTGTTATTTAAAATTTAATATTAATATATAATAAATAAATTTTAAATAAAATTTACAAAAAAAAAAATAAATGGTATAATTTAATTATTTTTAAAATATTTTATTTTATAATTATAATTTAATATATATTATTATTAATATATTTTTAAATAAATAATTTATAAAAATATATTTTTAATTATGAATAATTTATGATTATCTTTATTAAGGCGCTTTGGCAGAGTGGTTATGCAACGGATTGCAAATCCGTTTACCTCGGTTCAATTCCGAGATGCGCCTATTATAAATATATAAGCCCAGGTGGTGAAATAGGAAGACACAAGGGACTTAAAATCCCTCAACTAGCAAATAGTTATGCGGGTTCAAGTCCCGCCCTGGGTATAAAAATATTAAATATGAATAAATTAATTATATAAAATACTTTAAAAATATTAGTTTTGATAATTTCAATAAATTTAATAAAATGTATAAAGTACTTGCTAGAAAATGGCGTCCAAATCAATTTAAGGATTTAATAGGTCAAACACATATAGTTTCAGCAATTTTTAATAGTATTAAACTAGGTAAACTTCATCATGCTTATTTATTTTCTGGAACAAGAGGTGTTGGTAAAACAACTACTGCAAGACTTTTAGCTAAAAGTTTAAATTGTGAAAATGGAATAACTTATAATACATGTAATATGTGTAATTCTTGTAAAGAAATTACAAAAGGATATGGTATAGATGTAATTGAAGTTGATGCTGCATCAAAAACAAAAATTGAAGATATAAGAGAAATTATTGATAATATACAATATTTACCTTCTGAAAGACGTTTTAAAATATATATTATTGATGAAATACATATGCTATCTAAATATAGTTTTAATGCAATATTAAAAACTTTAGAAGAACCGCCAAAATATGTAAAATTTTTATTAATTACTACAGACCCTAGTAAAATACCAATTACTATAATTTCAAGATGTTTGCATTTTAATTTAAAACCTATTAATATAAATAATATTTATATATATTTACTTAATATTTTAAAAAAAGAAAAAATTTATTCAGAATCTTCAGCTTTAAAAATTATATCTAAATTTGCCAATGGTAGTATAAGAGATGCATTAAGTTTAGTTGAACAAGTAATTGCAATAGATAATAATACAATTAGTTTAAAATCAGTTAAAAAAATATTAGGAATTTTAGACTTAGAACATGCTATTTCAATTATTGAATATTTATCAAAAAAAGATTTAATTTCTTTAATGAAAAAAATAGATCAATTACACGAAATCATTATAGATTGGGATAACCTTATAGTTGATATATTATTTTTAATAAATAAAATTATATTTTATAAACTAATTAAAACAAAATACAAAAATAATAAAATTAATTTAAGATTAAAAAATCTTTCTATTGTAATATCAAATTATAATTTACAATTATATTATCAAATATTTTTAAATGGTCGTAAAGAAATAAATTTTGCACCAAATTATAAAATTGGATTTGAAATGATTATATTTAAAATAATATTATTTTATTCTAAATATTAAAACAATATATTTAATACATAATTTTATTATATAAACTTATGTATTAATAAAATTAAAAATTTTATTTAAACAAAAAATATGAATATAATTATTATTGGAGCTCCAGGATCTGGAAAAGGTACTCAGTCACAATTAATTTCCAAAAAATATGGAATTAAACATATTTGTACAAGTAATTTAATAAGAAATAGTATGAAAAAAAAAACTAAATATAAAAATAATTTTACAAAAACTATATCTTCTGGAAGATTATTAAATGATGCAATTGTGATTTCATTTGTAAAATCAAGAATTACTAAACAAGATTGTAAAAATGGATTTGTTTTAGACGGATTTCCTAGAACTTATAAACAAGCAATATCTTTAAAAAAATTAGGTATTAAATTTGATTATATAATTTTTCTTTCAATAAAAGATAAAACTATAATTGATCGTATTGTTTATAGAAAAATACATATACCTTCAGGTAGAATATATAATTCGAAATTTAATCCACCTAAAGTTGAAGGAAAAGATGATATAACAGGAGATTTATTAATAACTAGAAATGATGATAAAAAAAATATATTAAACAAACGTCTTATTGAATATCATAAAAATAATAATAATTTACTAAATTTTTATTATAAAGAATCTCTAATTGGTAACAATAATTATTATATTGTTGATGCTTCTAAAAATAAAGAAGAGATAATAAATAATATTTTTAATAAAATAAATTATAATAAAGAAAATAAATAAATTATTTTTTAAAAAATTTAATATTTAAATATTCAACAATGTTATTTATATTGATTAAATCAACTTTTCCAGTAATTAAATTTTTATATTCTATTTTTTTATTTTTTAAGTTTCTTTCACTTACTATAATATAATTAGGAATACCGATTAGTTCTATTTCAGCAAACATAACTCCAGGACTGACTTTTTTATCATACAAAATTGTATCAATGCCTATTTTTTTTATTTCATTATATAAATAATTTGATATTTTATTAACTATTAATGATTTATGCATATTAATAGGTAAAATAGCAATATTAAACGGAGCTATTGATTCAGGCCAGATAATTTTATTTTTAATATTATTTTGTTCAATTATTGATGATATTAATCTAGTTATTCCTATTCCATAACATCCCATATAAATTTTATTATTTTTTCCATCTTTTCCTTTAATTTTTAATTTCATTATTTTTGAATATTTAGTGCCTAATTGAAATATATGTCCTATTTCAATACAATTTTTAATCTTTAATTGACCTTTGCCGTCAGGGCTTATATCACCATCTATTACATTTCTTAAATCTTCTATTAAATTTATATTTACATCTCTTTTCCAATTTATATCAAAAAAATGTTTATTATGAATATTCGAACCTGATATAAAATTATCCATCATATATGCACTGTAATCCACAATAACAGGTAATTTCATATTAACTGGTCCTAAATAAAAAATATTAGTTTTAAATAAATCATAAATTTCTTTATCACTTGCTAAAGTTAATGGAGTATAAATTTGTGGTAATTTTTCAATTTTAAATATATTTAAATTATGATCAATACGTAATATTAAAGCTATATAATGACTTTTATTAAATTTTTTATTAGCTTTTACTATAAAGGTTTTAGTGATTCTTTTATGTTTAATAGAAAAAGAATTAATTAATTCATTAATATTATTAATATTAGATGTATTTATTAGTCTAAGATTTTCATATTTATCAAATTTATGTTTTGAAAATTTATATTTTGCTACTTCTATATTTGCAGCATATTTAGATTTATTTGAAATAGCTATTTTATCTTTTCCATATTTAGAAAATACTTGAAATTCATGCGATATATTACCGCCAATTGATCCATTGTATGCTTTAACAATAATAAAATTTAATCCAATTTTTTTAAAAATTGTTATATATGTTTCATATATTTGTTTGTATGTTTTTTTTAAAGATTTTTTATCATAATGAAACGAATATGCATCTTTCATTAGAAATTCTCTAGATCTTATTATTCCTCCATAGGGTCTTATTTCATCTCTAAATTTAGTTTGTATTTGATATAAAATTATTGGAAATTGCTTGTATGAAAAATTATTATTACTCATAATTTTAGTTATTAATTCTTCATGAGTAGGTCCTAAAATTAGTAATTTATTACTTCTGTCTTTTATTATAAATAAGTTATTTTTATATTTTAATAAACGACCGCTTTTTTTAAAAAGATCAATAGGTTGTATTATAGGTAAAGAAATTTCAATTGAATTAATTTTATTCATTTCTTTTCTAATAATATTTTCCACTTTTCTTAAAATTCTTAATCCAGTTGGTAGCCATGTATAAATACCAGATGATAACTTTCTTATCATTCCTGATCTTATCATTAATTTATTATTAAATTTTTCTGTATTATTATTAACTTTTTTAAGAGTAAATAATAAATATTTACTAGCTAACATTTTAATTTCTCTAATTAATTATTTTATTAAAAAATTAAAAATAAAATTTTTTAAATAAATATTTTTATATTTTAAATATCAATATTAATTACATTTAAAGCATTTTTTTCAATAAATAAACGCCTAGGTTTAACTTCATTACCCATAAGTATTTTAAAAAAATTATTAGCATAAATTATATTTTTAATTTTAATTTTTAACATATTTCTATTTTTAGGATCCATAGTTGTTTTCCATAATTGATCTGGATTCATTTCTCCAAGTCCTTTATATCTTTTAATTTTTATATTATTCATTGTTAATTTTATTAACCACTTTAAAGAATTTTTAAAATTATTAAATTCTATTTTTTTATCACCTTTTTTAATATAAAATTTATTTTTAATAAATGTACTTATTTTATTATGTAATTTTTTTATTTTATTATATTCATAACTTATAATAAAATTATAATCAATTATAAAATAACTATATTTACCATATTTAAAAATTTTAATCAATGATTCATAAAATTTATTTTTTTGATTTTTTTTAACATTAAAACTATATTTAATATCGTTTTTTTTATTGTTAATTGATTTTAAAAAATTTTTATTCCATATATTAATATATTCTTCATTTTTGATATTTACATTATTTAAACATGGTTGATAAATCAAATTTTCTATTAAATTTATAGAATAATTTTTTTTCATTTTATAAATGATTTTTATAATTTTTAAATATTCATTAATAAGTAATTGAAATTTATTTGATTTTAATTTTAAATCGTTAGATAATAAATATGCTCCATCAATAGATATTGATATTTTATATTTATCCATATCATGTTCATCTTTAATATAAATTTCTTTTTTACCATTTTTAATTTTATAAAGAGGTGGTTGTGCTATAAAAATATGTCCTCTTTCTATTATTTCTTTCATGTATCTAAAAAAAAAAGTTAATAATAAAGTTCTAATATGTGATCCATCAATATCTGCATCTGTCATTATAATAATTTTATGATATCTTAATTTATCAGGATTATATTCATTATTTCCTATACCACAACCTAATGCAGAAACTATTGTAGAAATTTCTTTAGAAGAAATAATTTTTTCAAATCCTGATTTTTCAACATTAATAATTTTACCTTTTAACGGTAAAATAGCTTGATTTTTACGATTTCTACCTTGTTTTGCTGAACCTCCAGCTGAATCTCCTTCTACTAAATATATTTCAGATAATAATGGATTTTTTTCTTGACAATCAGATAATTTACCTGGTAAATATGTTATATCTATATTGTTTTTTTTTCTTGTAAAATCTCTAATTTTTCTAGAAGCTTCTCTAGATTTTGCAGCATCTGTAATTTTATTAATTATATTTTTTGCATCATTATGATTTTCTATAAGATATTGAGTTAAATATTCAATTACTGAAGATTCTATAATAGATTTTACTTCAGAAGAAATTAATTTATCTTTAGTTTGTGAAGAAAATTTTGGATCAGACATTTTTAAAGAAATGATTGCAATAAGTCCCTCTCTAGTATCATCACCAATTACATTAATTTTATATTTTTTATTATTAATTTCTTTATCGATATAAGAATTTATTGTACGAGTAATTGCTGATTTAAAACTAGATAAATGTGTACCACCATTATTTTGTAATATATTATTAGTAAAACATAATATTTTTTCTTTAAAACTATGATTCCATTGAAGAGCAATTTCAACTATAATACTATTTTTTTTAGAAATAAAATAAAATATTTTTTTATTAATAATTTTTTTTTTTCTATTTTTATCTTCTATAAATGATCTTATACCCCCATGATAACAAAAAATAATTTTTTTTTTATTTATATTATCTTTTAATTTAATATATAATCCAGAATTCAAAAAAGATAATTCACGTAATCTTTTATATAATATTTTGTATTTAAATTGTGTATTTCTTGTAAAAATTTTTAAATTAGGCCAAAATGTAACTGTGGTACCTGTTGTATTGCTTTTTCCTATTAATTTTAATGAATTTTGAGGTATTCCTGTGTAATAAATTTGATTATAAACATTTCCTTCTCTTTTTATTGTTAAATCTAATTTTTTTGACAAAGCATTTACAACAGAAATTCCTACACCATGCAAACCACCAGATAATTTATAAGATTTATTATCAAATTTACCTCCAGAATGCAATATAGTCATGATTACTTCTGCAGCAGAAATTTTTTCATCTTCATGTATTTCAGTAGGGATTCCTCTTCCATCGTCATATACAGAAACAGACATATCACCATTAATAGTAACTAATATTTTTTTACAATATCCAACAATAGATTCATCTATAGAATTATCAACTACTTCAAAAACCATATGATGAAGACCACTACCATCATCAGTATCTCCTATATACATTCCAGGTCTTTTTCTTACAGCATCAAGTCCTTTTAAAATTTTAATATTAGATGAAGTATAATATTTATTCATAAAAAATTTCCTTAATTAAATTTAATATTCATATTTTTAAAAAATTTTATTTTTAATAATAATAAAATATTATATAATGTATATTGTATTTAAAAATTATAAAATTATAGGCATAATAACATAACAAAACAAAGAAGATAGATTATCTTCTATTTTAATACATGATTTTTCATCAATGATAAATATTTTTATTAATTTACATTTTAATGAATAAAGAACATCTAGAATATAATTAACATTAAAACTAATTTTTATGTCATTACCATTATATATTATTTTAATTACTTCTTCAGATTTTTCTTTACATGTATTATTAGCATTAATTTTAAGTTTATTTTCTTTAAATAAAAAATTAACTATATTAAATTTTTCATTTGATATAATCGATGCACGAGACAAAGCTTCTTGTAATAATTTATTATTTACTATTATTTTTTTATTATAATTTGAAGGTATAACTTCTTGATAATTTGGAAATTTTCCATCTATTTTTTTTGAAATAAAAGTGTAATTTTCTCTTTTTACTATAATATGGTTATCTCCTATTTTAATATTTAATAAAATATCATTATTATCTAATAATCTATATAAAACTATTATTCCTTTTCTTGGTATTATAGAAGAATTAAAATTTATTTTTTTTTTAATTAAACATGAACCAAAAGATAAACGATGTCCATCTGTTGTTACCATATTAAAATAATTATCTTTAGTTTCAAATAACATACCATTTAAATAATAACGTACATCTTGATTTGCCATAGAAAAATTTACTGATTCAATTAATTTTTTAAAATTTGATTGACATAAATTTAATTCTACATTTGATTTTATAAATTTTATTATTGGAAAATTATCAGAAGGAATAGTAGAAAGATAATAAACAATTTTTTCATATTTTATTTTTAATAAATCTTTTTTAATTTTAATTTTAACTTCAGACTGATTAGGTAATTTTTTAAAAATATCAAAAAATTTTAATGCTGGAACGGTAATAGATCCTATTATATAAACCTTTTTAAGATTCACAGTTGCAGAAATTTCTATATCTAAATCAGTTCCTGTTAAAATTAAATAATTTTTTTTAACTTGTAATAATATATTATTTAATATAGGTAATTTAGGTTTATTAATTATAGGTTTAATTACTTGTTGTAAAGGTTTGAGTAAAACGTTACGATCAATTATAAATTTCATAATAATAAAAATAATTTTTTAAGTGAAGTTTAAAAATAATTAAATTTTTTATATTTATTAAATAAAACAGTATTTATATTATTTAAAAAATTTTATTTAAAATAATATTGAATTATATATTAAAAATATAAATTTTGATTTAATATATTAAATATTTTATTATATTATTAATATTAATATTTTAATTTTAAAATAGGTAAATATAAATGAAAAGAACATTTCAGCCATCAATCTTAAAAAGAAACCGTAGGCATGGTTTTCGTTCTAGAATGTCTACAAATGGAGGTAGAAAAATATTATCACGTCGTCGTTTCAAAAAAAGAATAAAATTAACAGTTTCGTGTAATAATAAAAATAGAAAATAATTTTGAATAAATTTAATTTTAAAAAAAAATTTCGTTTAATTAAATTTAAGCATTTTGCATTTGTGTTTAACAAACCTAAAGTATATAATACAATTTATATAAAAATATTAAGCAAATCTAACAAATTAAATTATCCTCGTATTGGTTTTTTAATATCAAAAAAACAAATAAAAATGTCATACAAAAGAAATAGAATTAAAAGATTAATACGTGAAAATTTTAGAATTAATAAAAATTATTTACCATATATTGATATTATATTAATAATTAAAAAAAAAATATCTATTTTTAAAAATAATGATATTAATAAATTAATAAATAAAATATGGATTAATTTTAATAAAAAATAATATCAAAAGTTTTTAATAAAATTACATATAATAAATATTTAAAAATTTAATTTTTTTATATTTTAAATTTAAAAAATATATCATAATTATGATTATTAATTATAGAGAAAATAAATATGAATTTTAAAAAATATTTTATAATAATTTCAATATTATTTTTTTTTTATTTTTTTTTAAATATGTTAATTACAATTATAAATTTAAGTCAAATTTAATAACTAATAATAGTATTGATAATAATTATATAAAACATAAAAAAAGTTATTTTTCTAAAAATAAAAAATTAACTATTATTAAAACAGATATACTTTTAGTAAAAATAAATAATATTGGAGGAGATATTGAAAAAGTATCATTATTATCATATCCTAAAACATTAAAATCATTGAAATATTTTAATCTATTAAAAACATCTCCAGTATTTGTATATAAAGCACAAAGTGGAATAATAGGTAAAAATGGATTAGATAATATTATAAATAATCGACCTTGTTACAAAACAATTAATAGTATTTATCAATTAAACAAATTTCAAAATAAAATAATAGTACCTATGATTTATATATCTAAAAATGGAATTATATATAAAAAAACATTTATTTTTCACAGAAATAAATTTTCAGTTAATGTTAATTATAAAATAAATAATTATAGCAATCATCCTATTAAAATTAAATTAATATTTCAATTAAAACAAACTATTGATAAAAGAAAAAACATAATAAATAATACTAAAAAATGCATAAATAATATTTACAGAGGTGCATCATTTTCTACAGATAAATTTAAATATAAAAAGTATAGTTTTGATGATATTAAAAAATCTAATCTTTTATTAAAAACAAAACATGGCTGGATAACAATGATGCAAAGATATTTTGCTTCATGTTGGATACCAAAAATACATGGTGATAAAATATTTTATACAAGAAATTCAATAAATGGTAACGCTTATATAGGATATAAATCAAATAATTTTATTATAAATTCTGAAAAAAAAAAAAAATTTAATTCAATTTTATGGATTGGTCCTAAATTTATTAACAAAATGTCATCAATATCTAAAAATTTAGGATTAACTGTTGATTATGGTCATTTTTGGTTTATATCTAAATTATTATTAAATATATTAAAATTAATTAATAAATATACAAACAATTTTGGAATTTCTTTAATATTAATTACATTCATAGTTCGTATAATTTTATACCCAGTTAATAAAATTCAATATACATATATTGATAAAATGAGTTTACTACAACCTAAAATAAATAAGATTAATAAAAAGTTTAAAAATTATAAAAATGAACAAAGAAAAAATATAATTAAATTATATAAAAAAGAAAAAATAAATCCATTTGGAGGATTTTTATCTATTATAATTCAAATGCCTATTTTTCTATCTTTATATTATATGATTATATATTCTATTGAATTAAGACATGCTAATTTTATTTTCTGGATAAAAGATTTATCTTCATATGATCCTTTTTATGTTCTTCCTATATTAATGGGAATTACTAGTTTTTTTGTTCAAAAAACATATCCTAATAAAAATTATAATTTAAATAAAAACAAAAATATAAATTTTATTCCAATAATTTTTACATTATTTTTTTTATGTCTTCCTTCTGGTTTAGTTATTTATTATATTGTTAATAATCTATTGACTATTTTACATCAAAAATTTTTTATTAATTTTTGATTAAAATAAATATTTAAATTTATTTTTAAATATTTTATTTTATTAAAATAATTAATTTTATTATTTAAATCATATAGGAAAATAAAATTGACAAATTTAGATACTATAGCTGCTTTTTCTACACCTCCAGGAAATGGAAGTATTGGTATTATAAGAATTTCTGGAAATTTAACTAAAAAAGTAGCATATTTAATTTTAAAAAAAATTCCATCTAATCGTTTAGCTGAATATTTATCTTTTTTTGATTTACATGGAAAATTAATTGATAAAGGTATTGCTATATTTTATTCTAAACCTAACTCTTATACAGGAGAGGATGTTTTAGAATTACAAGGACACGGCGGTCAAATAGTATTAGACATGTTATTAAAATGTGTTATATCTATAAAAGGTATTCGTATTGCTAATCCTGGAGAGTTTTCTGAAAGAGCTTTTATAAATGAAAAAATAGATTTAATTCAAGCAGAAGCTATATATGATATAATTAATGCTAATTCAATCACAGCTGTAAAATGTGCTATTAATTCTATTAAAGGTGATTTTTCTTTATATATTAATAATATAATAAAAACTATAAATAATTTAAGAATAAAAATCGAAGCTTCAATAGATTTTTCAGATCAAAATATTGATATTGTTGATTTAAATGAAATTGAAAATAATATTAATTATATAATATCTTTAATAAATAAATTAAAAAATGAATCTAAAAATGGAATTATATTAAGAGAAGGAATAAATACCGTTATAGTAGGAGAAAGTAATGTTGGAAAATCAAGTTTATTTAACTTATTATCTAAAAAAGAAATATCTATAGTAACTGAAATAAAAGGAACAACTAGAGATATAATTCATGAATATATTAAAATTGATGAATTAGTAATAAATTTAATTGATACTGCTGGAATAAGATTTACTAAAAATAAAATAGAAAAAATAGGCATTAGTAGAACTTGGAATGAAATAAAAAGTGCAAATCATATATTATTGTTATTTGATTCCAATAAAAATATAGATATCAGTAAAAATATAATATTTAAAAAAATAAAGGAATTTATTAAATGTAATAGTGAAATAACTATTATTTTTAATAAATCTGATATAAATAAAAAAAAAATATGCATTAAAAATGTTATCATTAATAATGAAAATTATACAACTATACACTTATCTACTAAATATGACATTGAATCAGGTATTAATATTTTAAAAAATCATTTAAAAAATATAATGTTAAATAATACAAATGATGAAGGTATTTTTATATCTAGAAGAAGACATTTATATTTATTAGAAAAAAGTTATATTTGTTTATTAAATTGTAAAAATCATATTAAAAATAATAATTCATATGAATTAATTGCAGAAGAATTGATGTTATGTCATAAATATTTAAATCATATTTTAGGAAAATTTAAATCTAATAATTTAATTAAAGATATTTTTTCTAAATTTTGTATAGGGAAATAAATTAATAAATCTTAATATTTATATTTTTTAAATTTTTTATTTTTTAATAAATAAATTTTATATATTTAATAATTAATAAATATTTTTTAATTTATTAAAATATAAATTTTTTAAATATTTAATTTATATATTTTTACTAAAATGAAAACATTTTTAAATTTAATAAATAAATTATTTATTGTATTTTATTTATTTTTAATATTAATAATTTTATTGAAATTAATAATAAAACGTCGTTCATTACATTATTTTATATTATTTATAATAATTTTATATGTTTTACCTATATTAGGTATTATTTACTATATTTTATTTGGAGAAATTAAATTAGGAATTATAATAAATTATAGAATTAAATATTTTTTTTTTAAAACTTTAAAGTTAATTACAAATATTAAAATAAAATTTCATTTTAAAAAAATTAATAAAATAAAAAAATTTTATATTTACATATTTAAATTATGTAAAAATATTAAAGGTATAAGTTCATTTAAATTTAAAAGAATAAATTTAATTACTAATTCTCACAATATATTAAAATCTTTAATTATAGATATAAACATGGCTAAAAAAAAAATTGAAATGATATTTTATATTTGGCATATAGGAGGTTTAGTTAATAAAGTATCAGAAGCTCTAATATTTGCTTCAAATAGAGGCGTAAAATGTCGATTAATTATTGATTTTATAGGTAGTTTATCTTTTTTAAAAAGTTATTATTTTTTAAAAATGAGATTATCAGGAATTTATATAATTGAAGCTTTGAATATTAATATTTTAAATTTTTTTTTAAAAAGATGTGATATAAGACAACACAGAAAAATTGTCATAATTGATAATTATATTTCTTATACTGGAAGTATGAATATGATAGATCCTCAATGTTTTAAAAAAAAATATAAATTTGGAAAATTAATTGATATAATGGTTCGTATGGAAGGAGTTATTTCAAAAGCAATTAGTATTATATTTTCTTTAGATTGGAAAATAGAAACAAACGAAGATATTTTATCTAAAAATTTTAATTTTAATATTTTACCTTTTCATTATTCTTCATATAATATAATTCAATTAATTGCTTCATATCCTGATTTTTCAGAAAATTCAATACATAAAATATTATTAACATATATTTATTCTGCAAAAAAATGTTTATTTATAACAACTCCATATTTTATACCAACTAATGATTTAATTAATGCTATTTGCACAGTTTCTCAAAGAGGTGTAGATGTACGAATTACATTACCATTTAATAATGATTCTATTTTAGTAAAATGGACTAGTAATTATTATTATGAAGAATTATTAAAATCAGGTGTTACAATATATCAATTTAATTATGGTTTTATTCATACAAAAAGTATTGTTGTAGATAAAAAAATTAGTTTAATTGGAACTTTAAATTTAGATATTAGAAGTATATTTTTAAATTTTGAAATAACTTTATTAATTACAGATGTAAATTTTGTTAATAATTTATACAAAATTCAAAAATATTATTTTTCTAAATCAATTATTATAAAATATAATGTTTGGTATAAAAGACCGTATTGGAAAAAAATAATCGAAACATTATTTTACTTTTTAAGTCCAATTTTATAATACTTAAATTTAT
Source organism: Candidatus Makana argininalis (assembly GCA_051307355.1). Classification (GTDB taxonomy): domain Bacteria; phylum Pseudomonadota; class Gammaproteobacteria; order Enterobacterales; family Enterobacteriaceae; genus Makana; species Makana argininalis_D. Next base: position 176,824 of record JBPPLQ010000001.1, on the reverse strand, counting down.
AAAAAATTATTAAAAACATATGAATAATATAAATAATATTAAATTATTAAGAAATAAGATAATTAATAATATTAAAAATTTCAAATATATTTTACTTGCTTTTAGTGGAGGGTTAGATTCAACAGTTTTATTAAATATTATTAATTATATAAATTTAAAAAATAAATTTAAAAAAAATAATAAAAAAATTTTTATTAGAGCTATTTATATTCAACATAATATAAATAATAATAATAATATTTTTTTAAATCATTGTTATAAAGAATGTAAAAAACTTAATATTAAATTTATTACTGATAAAATTATTATTACAAATATATCAGATGGAATAGAAGCTTCATTTAGAAAAGCTAGATATAAATTAATATATAAAAATATGCTTAAAAATGAAGTATTACTTACAGCTCATCATCTTAATGATCAAATTGAGACTTTGTTATTATCTATAAAACGAGGTAGTGGTCCTACTGGAATGTCGGGTATTTCAATGTATTCAAAATTTAATAATAGTTTGTTAATAAGACCAATGATTAATATAGATAGAGATAAATTACATAAATATGCTTTATATTATAATTTAACATGGTTAGAAGATGTAAGTAATAATCAAATTACATTTGATCGTAATTTTTTACGTATAAAAATATTACCTATGATTAAAAAAAGATGGCCTTCATTTTATTTTACATCAAATCGTAGTTGTAAACTTTGTTATTTTCAAGAAAATTTAATTCATGATCTTATTAATAAAGACTATCATGATATAATTCAAATTAATGGATCAATGATTTTAAATAAATTATTAAAAATGAATATAATAAAAGTGTTTGCTTTGCTAAGAAAATGGTTTTTAACATTTAGTATACAAATGCCTTCTGTTAAAAAATTATATTTTATTTGGAAAGAAATAATTAATAGTAAAAATCATTCATTTGCAAAAATAAAAATTGATCAAAATAAAGAGATAAAAAAATTTAATAATAATTTATATATTACTAATACAAATATATCTATATTTAAAAATTTTATATTATTTTGGAATTATAAACATAATATAATTATATTACCTTTTAATTTAGGTATAATAAAAAAAAAAATAAATTATAAATACACAAAATATAAAAAATATAATAATTTTATAAAATTAAATTTTAAAAAATTTAATTTTATAAAAAATAAAATTTTTGTATCTTTTGTCAGACCTCCTATCATTAATGAATTTATATCAATTAGATATACATATAATGATAAGTTAATATATCTAGTAGGAAAAAAACATGGTCTTCGTTTAAATAAGATTTGGAAAAGTTATAATATTCCTATATGGTATAGAAATAAAATACCATTATTATTTTATAATAATAAGCTTATTACAGCTCCTGGGATATTTATTACTAATGAAGGATCTCATATAAATTTTAAAATAAAATTTAAAATTACATGGATTAAAATTTAATATTTTTAAAAAAATTACTAATGGCCCTTACCGGGTTCGAACCAGTGACCTAGCGATTATGAGTCGCCCGCTCTAACCAACTGAGCTAAAGGGCCTTTTAATTATATTTTAAAATATGTATTATATATAATCAATATGTCATATATATATTTATTAATATTAAATAACAAATTAAAAATAAAGTAAAGGATTTTTAAATTGAATAAAGTTATTGTAAAAATTAAAAAGCAAATAAAAAAAAATTATATAATTATTTATATGAAAGGTTCACCAATATCACATATGTGTTTTTTTTCAGAAAAATCATTAAATTATTTAATTTGTTCTGGCATTAATTTTCAATATATTAATATTTTAGAAAATCCTGATATTCGTTTAGAATTACCTTTGTTTTCTAAATGGCCCACTTTTCCTCAAATTTGGATTAATAGTAAACTTATTGGAGGATTTGATATAATGAATGATTTATATCATAATGGAAATTTAAAAAAAATTTTAAAAAATGGTTTAATTTTAATTTAGAAATTAATATAAAGAATTTTATTAAACAATATACCAATTTGTTTTTTCTTTTTCATCTTCTAAGATTACACCAATACTATAAAGTTGATTTCTAATATTATCAGAAATATACCATTTTTTATTTTTACGTGCTAAATTTCTTTTTTTAATTAATTTTAATATATAGAATTTGTTATATTGTTTATTATTTTTATTTTTTAAAAAAATATAAGGATCTTGTTCTAATAAACCTAATATATTTCCTAACATTTTTAATGTTGAAGCCATTTTATTTATTTTTTTTGAATTACTTTTTTTTAATTTATTTATTTTATTTGATATTTTAAATAAAACTGCGTATGCAGCAGGAACATTAAAATCATCATCCATTGCTTTATGAAATTGTAATATAAATTTATCACATAAATTATTATTTACACTTGTATTAGTATCTTTTAATGAAAAATATAAACTTTTGAGTGATTTACTAAATTCTTTAATATTTTCTTCTTTATAGTAAAATTTACTTCTATAATGATTAGAAATTAGAAAATATCTTATTATTTCATAATTATATTTTTTGATAATATCTTTAATATAAAAAAAATTATTTTTAGATTTTGACATTTTTTTTTTATTTATAAGTAAAATACCAGTATGTATCCATTTACCAATGCAATTTTTATTATATATACAATTAGATTGTGCAATTTCATTTTCATGATGTGGAAATATTAAATCAGAACCACCACCATGAATATCAAAATTATATCCTAAAATTAATTTAATAGTCGAACATTCAATATGCCAACCTGGTCTACCATAACCCCATGGTGAAATCCAACCTGGTTCATTTTTATTACATATTTTCCACAAAACAAAATCTAAAATATTTTTTTTAAAAATATTATTTTCAATGTTATCTTTTGAATTTAATTTTGATAAATTTTGTTTAGATAATGTACCATAATTTTTATATGTTTTTATACTAAAAACGACATCACCATTTCTTAATATATAAGCATGATTTTTATTTAAAAGTTTTATTATAAATTTAATTATTAAATTTATATAATCTGTTACTTTAGGTTCGTAATTTGGTCTAATAATTTTAAGTTTATCAAAATCTATTTTCATTTCATTAATCATATTATTTGAAATAACCTTATAAGATTTTTTATATTTAATAGATTTAAAAATTATTTTATCTTCTATATCTGTTATATTTCTAATATAATTAACTTTATATCCTTTATATATTAAATATCTAATTATAATATCAAAAATTAAAAATGTTCTTCCATGTCCTATATGACATAAATCATAAACTGTAATACCACATACATATATATTAACTATATTAATATTGAAAGGTTTAAATATTTCTTTTTTTTTTGTTTTTGTATTAAATATTTTTAACATAAAATTTTATTTTATATATAAATATTATTTATTAAAGAATTAATAATTTAAATTATAATAATTTTTAAAATAATAATAAAAAATTTAAAAAATCTATAGCGGAAAACGAGATTTGAACTCGCGACCCCAACCTTGGCAAGGTTGTGCTCTACCTCTGAGCTATTTCCGCATTTAATTTAACAAATTATTTAATTATTTTTAAAAAATGTAATATATTAAATTTGCCCAAACTTGGAATTGAACCAAGGACACAAGGATCTTCAATCCTTTGCTCTACCAACTGAGCTATCTGGGCATATTTTAATAATTAAACAATATTTAATAAATACAGTCAATATATTTTATTAAATAAAAAATTTGTATATTTAAATAAAAAGATATTTATATTAAATTGTTTTTTATTTAAATGCACTCTACTGGAATTGAACCAGTAACCTACAGCTTAGAAGGCTGTTGCTCTATCCAATTGAGCTAAGAGTGCTTTTAGTATTATTAATAATTTAAAAAATTTATATTGTAAATATTATATTAAATTTTAATTAAAGTAAATATTTATTTTAAAAATGTTAAAAACATTTCATAATTAAAAGGAAAATATTAATGTTATCTTATATCATTGATGGTAGAAAATTATCTAAAAAAATAAAAAAAAAATTATTAAATAATGTTAGAAATTTAATTAAAAATGGAAATCGTGTTCCTGTATTATCAATACTGTTAATAGGAAATCATTATTCATCACAATCATATATTAATAGTATTAAAAAATATTGTAATGAAATAGGCTTTATAATAATAATATATAATCTTCCGTATGATATTTTAGAATCAAATATATTAGAATTAATAGATCAATTAAACTGTTCTTCTTTAATAGATGCAATTTTAATACAAATGCCTTTACCTATAAAAATAAATAATAAAAATATATGTAAAAATATTATTTATAATAAAGATGTAGATTGTATTAATCCTTATAATATAGGTATGTTATTTCTTCAACGTCCATTTTTTATACCTTGCACACAAAAAAGTATATTTTCATTATTAAATTTTTATAATATTAAAATTTTTGGTTTAAATGCTTTAGTCTTGGGTAATTCAAATATTGTAGGAAAACCAATTGGTTTTAAATTATTATTATTAGGTTGTAATGTAACAATCACTAACATTTTTAATATTAATTTAAAATTTTTAATTAAACAATCTGATTTACTCATAGTAGCCTTAGGAAAAGCAAGATTCTTACAAGGATCTTGGATAAAAAAAGGATCAATCGTTATAGATGTAGGAATTAATAAATTACCTAATGGAATGTTAGTAGGTGATGTAGATTATAATAGTTCTTTAAAAAAAGCAGCATATATAACCCCAGTTCCTGGTGGAGTTGGACCTATGACAGTAGCGTCTTTGATGAAAAATACTTTTAAAGCATATAAATATAATAATATTTTTTAACTAAAAGATTTAATATTTTTACGGTGCGGACGGGACTCGAACCCGTGACCTTCGGCGTGACAGGCCGATATTCTAACCAACTGAACTACCGCACCTTAATTAAATTATTTTGGAGCTAAGCGGAATCGAACCGCTGACATCCTACGTGCAAAGCAGGTGCTCTTCCTTCTGAGCTATAGCCCCTAGTAATAATATTTAAAATATTATATATTTATAATATATTATATTATTTTAAATAAAATGTAAACTAAAAAAAAAATTTTATTTTTGCAATAAATTTAATTTTTTGCAAAAATAAAATATGTCTATATTTAAAATATTACAATATCCGGATTTAAAATTACGTAAAATTTCTAATGTTGTTGACTTAATTAATAATAATATTAGAATTATTATAAATAATATGTTTGAAACTATGTACCATTTTAATGGAATAGGATTAGCTGCAACTCAAGTAAATATTAATAAACGTATAATTATTATTGATATTTTAAAAAAAAAAAATAGTAAATTGGTTTTAATTAATCCAGAAATTATTAAAACAAAAGGTATTATAAAATCCCATGAAGGATGTTTATCAATACCTAATATAAGTGGATCTGTCACAAGATATAAAAACATAAAATTAAAAGCAAAAAATTATAAAGGAAAATATTTTGAATTATATGCTTGTAATTTATTATCAATATGTATACAACATGAAATCGATCATTTAATTGGTAAATTGTTTATTGATTATTTTAATAAAAAATTTTTAAAAAACAATATTTTAAATATTAATAAAAAATTAAATTAATAAAATAATTATTTTTTATACTTTTATTTATATTAAATTATAAAAATATAAAATTAATTAATAAAAATATTTAATATTTAAATTAATTTAAAAATTGTTAAATAAATTATATTTTTTTTCATTAAAAATATATTAAAAAAATTTATTTTTTTAATATATTTTTATATATTTTATTTTATTTAAAATAATAAAATTATTAAAAAATAATATTATTTTATTATTTTAAATAAAATAAAACAAAATTTTATAATAAATTTCGTTTTCAAATTAATATTATATATTAATGCATAAAGTTTTTACAAATCATATTAAAGATTAAACAAGAACCAACAATTAAAATAATAGAAATTAATATTGTGAATAAAAATGATATAATATACCAAATATTTTTTCTGTATTTATTTATATTTATAAAAAATATTAAATGTGTTAAAATATTATTTAAAAATAAAATTAAAATATAAATAGTAATTTTATTATTATTTATATTAGCACCTACAATAACAAATGATAATATTGTAAAAAATAAAGAAAATAAAAAACCTATTAAATATTTTTTTTCATATAAATTATTATTTTTCATAAAATTTAATTTTTTATTCAATTAAAGTACTCCGATTAAATAAACAAATGTAAAAATTACAATCCAAATTATATCTAATAAATGCCAAAATAAACTCAAACATTTAAATCTAATTAAATTTAATTTACTAAAACCATTAATATATACATGTATAATCATTATTATGATCCATATAATACCAATTATAATATGCAATCCATGCATTCCTATCAAAGTAAAATAAGAAGATAAAAAAGCACTTTTATTATAACAATAACCTTTATTAAATAAATTTAAAAATTCATAAATTTCAATAAATACAAATACAGAACCAAAAAAAATTGTTGTAATTAACCATATAATTGTTTTAAATTTATTAAATTTTTTTATATTTAAAACAGAAAGTCCAAATGTAAAACTACTTATTAATAATATAATACTTTCTATAAAAATAAAAAATAAATTAAAAATATTTTTAACTTTAATAACGTTAAATGAATTATTTTTTAAAACAAAATATGTAGCTAATAAAGTAGAAAATAATATAATATCACTCATTAAATAAATCCAAAAACCAAAAATTTTAATATTATTTTCATAATTAAATATCTTTTTTTTGTAACTAATATTTTTTTTTTTTTTAATATTTAACATTTTTATTCTCTAATTTTTAGATTTTGAGTTTAACATTTTAGTATTTATTTTTTTAAATTGATTATTTTCTATTTTTTTAATTGTATCTACTGATATATTAATATATATATCTTCATTTAGAGTATGAATTACAAAAGAAAATATTAATAATATAATACATATTATGAACATCCACCAAATATGCCACACTAATGCAAAACATAAAAAAATACTAATTATAAATATAATAAAACCTATATTATTGTTTTTAGGTATATGAATTTTTTTATACCTAAAATTAATTTTTTTATCTATTTTTTTTTTCTTTTTTAAATACCAAAAAATATCTATTTTATTATCTATTTTAGGTATAATAGCAAAATTATAAAAAGGAGGAGGTGAAGATGTAGACCATTCTAAAGTTCTACCATCCCATGGATCTCCTGTAATATCTTGATTTTTTTTTCTATTAATAATACTTATAATTATTTGTATAATTTGACATATAATACCGATAGCAATTATTATACTACCTATAGCAGATATTTTTAATAAATTATGAAAATTAGGATCTATTTCTTTACTTAATCTTCTAGTCATTCCCATTAAACCTAATATATAAAGAGGAATAAATGAAATATAAAATCCTACAATCCAAAAATAAAAAGAAATTTTTCCCCATTTTTCATTTAAAATAAAACCAAATACTTTAGGAAACCAATAATTAATTCCTGCAAAACATCCAAACACCACACCTCCTATAATTACATTATGAAAATGAGCAACTAAAAACATACTATTATGTAATACAAAATCAATTCCAGGTATTGAAAGTAATACTCCAGCCATACCACCTATAGAAAAAGTAATTATAAAACCTATAGTCCATAACATGGATGTATGAAAATTTATTTTTCCTCTGAAAATAGTAAATAACCAATTAAAGATTTTTACACCAGTAGGAATAGCAATTATCATAGTCATAATACCAAAAAAAGAATTAACATCAGATCCAGATCCCATAGTAAAAAAATGATGCAGCCATACACAAAAAGATAATAAAGTTATTGCAATGGTAGCAAATATTAATGAAGTGTAACCAAAAAGTCTTTTTTTAGAAAAAGTTGATACTACTTCTGAAAAAATACCAAATACTGGTAATATTAAAATATATACTTCTGGGTGACCCCATGCCCAAAAAAGATTTATATACATCATAATATTACCACCCATTTCATTGGTAAAAAAATGTGTATTAATATATCTATCTAATGATAATAATAAAAGAGTTACTGTTAAAATTGGAAAAGCAGCAATAATTAATATATTTGTACATAAAGAAGTCCATATAAATACTGGCATTTTCATCATGTTCATACCAGGAGCTCTCATTTTAATAATAGTAGTAAAAAAATTTATACCAGTCAGTATTGTTCCAATTCCAGCTATTTGTATACTCCATATTAAATAATCTACACCAACACCAGGACTATATTCTATTCCTGATAAAGGAGGATAAGCAGACCATCCAGTTTGTGCAAATTCACCAATTCCAAGAGATAAATTTATCAGAATACAACCTGAAAAAAATAACCAAAAACTTATTGAATTTAAAGTAGGAAATGCAACATCTCTTGATCCTATTTGTAGTGGAACGATAATATTCATTAATCCAATAATTAAAGGTGTAGCCATAAAAATAATCATAATAACTCCATGAGCAGTTATTATTTGATTATAATGTTTAGGAGTTAAAAAACCATTACCTCCAGATGAAACAATAGATTGTTGAAAACGCATCATTAAAGCATCAATAAATCCTCTTAATAACATTATAAATGATGTAATAATATACATTATTCCTATTTTTTTATGGTCTAACGAAGTTATCCATTCATACCAAATATATTTCCATTTTGCAAAATAAGTAATAGTAATAAATAATCCTAATATTACAATTAATGTTATAATTATTGTAAACATGATAATTGGTTCATGATATGGAATTGAATTAAAATTTAATTTTCCTAAAATCATTATTTATCCTTAATTAAATAAAATTTTTTATTTAAAATCATTAAACTTAATTTATTTTTTTTTATTAAATTTTTTAATTACATATTGATATAATTTAGGCATTACAAAAGAAAAATATTGTGTTGAATTTTTTTCACTAGGATAAGAAACATTTTCATAATCTTTAATATCTTTAATAATATTAAAAGATGATTTAACTTTTTTAATCCATTGTAAAAAATTATATTTATCAGGTGTTACTATAACTTTAAATTTCATTCCATAAAAACCTTTTCCACTAAAATTAGATGAAATTCCTTTATAATTTCCAGGTGTATTTGATATAAGATTCAGTATAGAGTTCATACCGGACATAGCATAAATTTGACTTCCTAATTGAGGAATAAAAAATGAATTCATTACTGAATTTGATGTAATTTCAAATCTTATTGGAGTATTAACAGGAAAAGTAATTTCATTGATAGTTGCAATTTGATTTTTTGGATAAATAAATAACCATTTCCAATCCATAGATATAACTTGAATATTTATTGTTTTATTTTTTGATATTATTTTTTTTTTTTGATCTAATTGATGTGTTGAATTCCAAGTTATATAACTTAAAATAGAAACTATAATAATAGGAATTATCCATACAAAAAATTCTATTTTTTTAGAATAACACCAATCAGGGTTATATTTAGCGTTTAAATTTGATGATTTATATTTTAATATAAATACAAAAGTAATTATTATTATAGGTACTATTAACAACAGCATTAAAATTGAAGATAATATAATTAAATTACGTTGCTCTATTCCAATTTGACCTTTTGGAAACATTAATACTATATCTTTACAACCGCTTACACACATAAAAAATATAAACATTAATATTGTATATATAAATTTTATTATTTTCATATATTTATACTCTAAATTTAAAAAATTTTAAATATTAAAGTTAAACTTATTAATTAATTTTTAAAATTTATTTTTAAAATATGTTTTGATATTTAAAGTTATTGAATTTTAAATTAAAATGTAGAAAATTATTATACTAAATTCAAAAATTAATAATATTTTTTTAATAAAATATTAAAAACTTAACTTTAAGTATATAAATAATATCAATTAATTTATATTAAATCAATATTTAATTTATTTAGTTATATTAATTTATTACATATATTTAATAAATTAAAAATGGAGCATAAAAAATGCAAAAAAATAATATAATAAAAGAACTATATGATAGAAATATGATTTATCAAATTACGAACAAAGATTATATATCTAATATTTTATTAAAAAAAAATATTAATTTATATTGTGGTTTTGACCCTACATCTGATAGTTTACATGTTGGACATTTAATAGTCTTATTATGTTTAAAGCATTTTCAATTATCAGGACATCGTCCAATAATATTAATTGGTGGTTCAACTGTATTAATTGGTGATCCTAGTTTTAAAAATGTAGAACGTAATTTTACTAATATTGAAAATATTAGTAAATATGTTGAAAAAATTAAAATTCAAATATCTATGTTTTTAAATTTTAATTGTGGTAATAACAGTGCTATTATATTAAATAATAAAGATTGGTTTAATAAAATTAATATTATTAATTTTTTAAATAAAATAGGAAAACATTTTTCAGTTAATAAAATGATTACTAAAGAAATTATAAAAAATAGATTAATTAAAAAAAAAAATGGTATTTCTTTTACTGAATTTTCTTACAACTTATTACAAAGTTATGATTTTTCATATCTTTATAACAAATATAATGTACAATTACAAATTGGTGGAGCTGATCAATGGGGAAATATTACCTCTGGAATATTTTTAACTAATAAATTATATAAAAAAAAAGTATATGGAATAACTGTTCCTATTATAACTAATTCTCATGGAATAAAATTTGGTAAAACATCAAAAGGAACAATTTGGTTAGATAAAAATAAAACCAGTCCTTATAAATTTTATCAATTTTGGATTAATATCCCTGATAGTGATTTATGTAAATTTTTAAAAATTTTTAATTTAATTGATACTATTAAAATAAAAAAAATAGAAAAAAAATATAAATTAAAAAATAATCTTTTATATTACAAAAAACAAATATTAGCAGAAGAAATTACTAAAATTATTCATGGAGAAATAGAATTACAATCTGCTAAAAGAATAACATATAGTTTATTTAAAAATAAAGTTATAAACTTAACAGAAAATGACTTTAAACAATTGTATAAAGATGGTATTAAAACTATAGATATAAAAAAAGGTTATGATTTACAAGAGGTTTTAAAAACTTCTAATTTGGCTAAATCTCGTAACCAAGCTAGAATTTTAATAATATCTAATGCAATATCTATAAATGATAATAAACAAAATGATCCTAAATATATTTTAAATAAAAATGATATACTTTATAGTAGATTTACTATAATTAAAAAAGGAAAAAAAAAACATTGTTTATTAAATTGGAAAAAATAGGAAAAAATTTAAATAAATATTATTTATAAATTATATTATAATTATAATTAATAAATAATATTTATTTAAATTTATATTTTTGTGTTTAATTAAAGAGGATATTATGTCATTTAATAATAATTTTTTTAATGTTTTAAATGAAAAATCTTTTTTACCAATTATTGTAGAAAATACATATAGAGGTGAACGTTTATATGATATTTTTTCTAAATTACTTAAAGAAAGAATAATATTTATAACAGGTTATATAGAAGATTACATGGCAAATTTAATTGTAGCTCAAATAATATTTTTAGAATCTGAAAATCCATCAAAAGATATAAATTTATATATTAATTCTCCAGGTGGAATAATTACATCAGGTATGTCTATATATGATACAATTCAATTTGTAAAACCTGATATTAGTACTTTATGTATGGGACAAGCATCTTCTATGGGAGCTTTATTGTTAGCTAGTGGATGCAAAGGTAAAAGATTTTGTCTTCCAAATTCAAGAATTATGATTCATCAACCATTAGGAGGATTTAAAGGTCAAGCTACTGATATAGAAATTCATGCTAATGAAATTTTAAAAATAAAAAAAAAAATTAATAAATTAATTTCTAAACATACAGGTCAAAATATTGAAAAAGTATATAAAGACACTGAAAGAGATTGTTTTTTATCCGCAAATGAAGCAATTAAATACGGTTTAGTTGATTTTATTTTAAAAAAAAGAATTTAAAAATAAATTTAAATTAAAAATAATAATAAAATTAAATATTAAATGGATTAAATAATGATAGATAATAACAAAAAAAAAAAATTGCTTCATTGTTCTTTTTGCAATAAAAATCAAAAAGAAGTATTTGAAATAATTTCAGGAAAATCATCTTGTATATGTAACAATTGTATATATTTATGTAATGAAATTATTGAAAAAAATATAAAAAAAAATAATAATAAAATTAATAATTTTAAAATTAAAAAACCTTATCAGATATATAATTATCTAAAAAAATATGTTATAGGTCAAAAAAAAGCTAAAAAAATACTTTCTGTTGCTATTTATAATCATTATAAATGCTTAAATACAGACTATATTATAAATAATAATAAAATTGGAAAAAGTAATATTTTATTAATTGGTCCAACTGGTAGTGGAAAAACCTTTTTAATAGAAAAACTTGCTGAGTTTTTAGATATACCTTTTGCTATATCAGATGCTACCACTTTAACTGAAGCTGGATATGTAGGTGATGATGTAGAAAGTATTTTAAATAAATTATTACAAAAATGTTCTTATGATATTAAAAAAGCAGAAAAAGGAATAATATATATTGATGAAATCGATAAAATTTCACGTAAATCTTATAATCCCTCTATTACCAGAGATGTTTCTGGAGAAGGTGTTCAACAATCATTATTAAAAATTATAGAAGGTACTATATCTTCAGTTCCTATTAAAGGTGGAAGAAAGCATCCTTTACAAGAATATTTACATATTGATACTTCTAAAATATTATTTATTTGTGGAGGTTCTTTTTCTGGAATTAATAAATTTATTGAAAGTAGAATTGAAATTAACAAAGGTATTGGATTTAATTCAATAATTAAAAATCATTTAAATAACAATAAAAAAATTATAAAAAAAAAAAATATTAATTCTCAAGATTTAATAAAATTTGGTTTTATACCAGAACTGGTTGGACGTCTTCCAATAATAGTTCAATTAAATAAATTAAATGAAAAAGAATTAGTAAAAATTTTATACAAACCAAAAAATTCAATCATAAATCAATATAAAAATTTATTTAAATTAGAAAATGTTAACTTAGAATTTCAATACGAATCTTTAATATATATTGCAAAACAAACTATTAAAAAAAAAACTGGTGCTAGAGGTTTAAGATCTATTTTAGATAATATTTTACTAAAAACAATGTATGAAATTCCTTCTAAAAAACATATAAAAAAAGTATTAATAGAAGAAAATATTTTTTTAGGAAAATCTAAACCTATTATTATTTATAAATAAAAAAATCAAAAAATATAAATTAATGTATATAATAAACATTAAATTAATTATTTAATATTTTTAAATTTATAAATCGTACATTTTAATTAATTTTTAAATTTAAACTTAATTAAATTTAAGAGATAAATATATGAATTCAAATTTAAAAAATAATAATCGTATATTAGTTCCTGTATTAACACTTCGTGATGTTGTGGTTTATCCGTATATGATAATTCCTTTATTTATAGGGAGAAAGGCATCAATTAAATGTCTAGAAAAAGCAGTGAAATTAGATAAAAAAATAATAATAGTAGCTCAAAAAGAATCTTTAAAAGACAATCCTGGTATAAACGATATTTATAATATAGGTACATTATCATCTATACTTCAAATTATTAAACTTCCAGATGGAACTATAAAAGTATTAATTGAAGGTTTAAAAAAAGTAAAAATAAAATTATTATTAGATAATGATAATTATTTTTTTTCTGAAATATATAATTTCAAAAATAAACAATTAGATTTAAATATAAAAGATATTTTAATTACAACTTTGTTAAATAATTTTAAATTTTATGTTAATTTAAATAAAAAAATACCAAAAGAAATAATTAATTCATTAAATTCTATTAATGATATTTCAAGATTAGTTGATACTATTGCTTCTCATATGCCTTTAAAAATATCTGATAAACAATTAATTTTAGAAATAAAAGATACTACAGAACAAATAGAATATCTTATGAAAATGATTACATTAGAAATTGATTTATTAAAAATAGAAAAAAAAATAAGAAACAGAGTTAGAAATCAAATGGAAAAAAGTCAAAGAGAATATTATTTAAATGAACAAATCAAAGCTATTCAAAAAGAAATAGGATATATAGATGAAATAAAAGATGAGAATGAAATATTAAAAGAAAAGATAATAAAAACGAAAATGTCTAAAGAAGCTAAAGAAAAAGTTACATCAGAATTTAATAAATTAAAAATGATGTCACCAATGTCAGCTGAAGCTACTGTAGTAAGAAGTTATATAGAATGTATATTATCTGTTCCTTGGAATGTTAAAAGTAAAATTAAAAAAAATATTATACATGCTAAAAATATTTTAGAAAAAGATCATTATGGTTTAGATAATGTAAAAGAAAGAATTTTAGAATATCTATCAGTTCAAAGTAGAAAAAATAAAACAAAAGGTCCAATTATTTGTTTAGTAGGACCACCTGGTGTAGGTAAAACTTCCCTTGGAAAATCGATAGCTAAAGCAACTGGACGTAAATATATAAGGATATCTTTAGGTGGTGTTCGTGATGAAGCTGAAATTCGTGGACATCGTCGTACTTATATAGGATCTATGCCAGGAAAAATAATTCAAAAAATGTCTAAAATAGGAGTTAAAAATCCTCTTTTTTTATTAGATGAAATTGACAAAATGTCTTTTGATACAAGAGGTGATCCATCATCTGCTTTACTTGAGGTTTTAGATCCAGAACAAAATATTGCATTTAACGATAATTATTTAGAAATAGATTATGATCTTTCTGATGTTATGTTCTTAGCTACTTCAAATTCTATGAATATATCATCACCTTTACTTGATAGATTAGAAATAATAAAAATTTCAGGATATACTGAAGATGAAAAAATTAATATTGCTATTAATTATTTAATTCCAAAACAAAAAAAAAGAAATGCTGTAAAAAAAAATGAATTGATAATAGAAAAAAAAAGTATACTAAATATAGTTAGATACTATACTAGAGAATCAGGTGTTAGAAATTTAGAAAGAGAAATATCTAAAATATGTCGTAAAACAGTTAAAAATTTAATAACTAATAAAAATATTAAATTTATTACTATTAGTAGAAAAAATTTAAAAAAATTTTTAGGTATTAAAAAATTTAATTATGGTTATGCAGAAAAAAAAAATATCATAGGTCAAGTAACAGGATTGGCATGGACAGATTCTGGTGGTGATCTTTTAACTATTGAAACTGTATGTATTCCTGGAAACGGAAAATTAATTTATACAGGATCTTTGGGTGAAGTTATGAAAGAATCAATTCAAGCGGCTCTTACAGTAGTAAAATCATTGACATTTAAAATTGGAATTAATAATTATTTATATAATAAACAAGATATACATATTCATGTGCCTGAAGGTTCTACTCCAAAAGATGGACCAAGTGCTGGTATTGCTATATGTAGTTCTATATTTTCTAGTATTTTAAAAAATCCAATTAAATCATATATTGCTATGACAGGAGAAATTACTTTAAGAGGTAAAATATTACCTATAGGTGGATTAAAAGAAAAACTTTTAGCTGCTCATAGAGGTGGAATTAAAAAAGTTTTAATACCTTATGAAAATAAAAAAGATTTAGAAAATATACCTATGAATATTTTAAAAATTCTGAATATTAAAATGGTTAGTAAAATAGAAGAAGTTCTTATTATGTCATTAATAAATCACCCTTTTAAAACTAAAAAAATAGAAGATATGATAATTTAATTAACAAATAAAAAATTAACAATGATTAAATATTTTTAATAAATCAATAATTTATTTTTATATTTTTAATTTATGATTAAATATAATATTAAAAATAATTTAACATTTGTTATATAAATTATAAAGTAATATACTTTTTTATTTATTAATTATATAATAAAATAATACTAGCAGCACTACAAAATTTAGATAATACATTTTACAAAAAACTAAATAACTTAATGCTGCTGTATAAAATTTATCAAATTTATTAATAATAATTATTATATAACATTAAATAATAATTATTAATAAATTTTTAAATATTTAATATAGTAAATATAATTATAATTTTTTAATTAATTATTAAGTAAAATATTAAAAAATATATTTTAATAAATATACAACTAAAAAAATTTTAAATTTTTTTTAAAAATTATCCACAAAATATTTATATTAATATTAAAAATATTTATTAAAATATTTCTAATATAGAATTTATAATTTTATTATTAGTATTGTTAATATATAACATGTAATTTAATTAAATACTAAATTTTATTTATTTATTAAATTATGTTAATATAAAAAAAAAGTATTTATATAATTTATATTGTATATTTAAATAAATTAAATATTAATTATTAATTATATTAAACAAATAATATATTTTATATAAAATATTTTTAACAATACTGAAAATACCAATTTTTATAATTATAAAAATAAAAAATAAAAATTTTTTATCTAAAAATATATTTTTTTAAAAATAAATATTTTATATATGGAATCATATTTTAATATAATTCTTATTGGTTTGGGATTATCTAATGGACTTATTGCTATACGTTTAAAACAACATTTTCCAGATTTAAATATTTTATTAATTGATAAAAACTTAAATATAAATTCTAATAAAACTTGGTCTTTTCATTTTAATAAAACATTTTTAATTCAATATAACTGGTTATTTCCAATAATTGATTATTTTTGGCCTCAATATATTGTAAATTTTAAAAACTATAGAAGATTAATAAATAATGAATATTTAACTATTACTTCATATAAATTTTATAAATTAATAAATAAATATTTTAAAAAAAATATTTTATTTAAATATGTTGTTAGTATTTTAAGCGATCATTCTTTAAAGTTAAATAATAATAATATATTACATTCAGATTTAATAATAGATGGTCGTGGTTATAAAAAAAATAAAAAAAAAAAATGTTATTTTCAATATTTTTTTGGTCAAGAATTTAAAATTGATAAATATAATTATGTTAAAAATCCAATTATTATGGATTTTATAACACATCAAAAATATGGATATAGATTTTTATATATTTTACCAATTTCTAAATATGATATTCTTATTGAAGATACAATTTATTTAAATAATTTTAATTTAAATATTAATATTAATAATAATAATATATTAAGATATTTAAAAAAAAATAAATTTCATATCAAAAATATTTTAAGAGAAGAAAAAGGAATTATTCCTATTTATTTATACAATAATTTTATTTTTTTTATTAAAAATATAAAAATCCCTTGTAGTGGATTAAGAGCAGGATTACTAAATAATACAACAGGATATTCTTTTAAAGATTCTGTTTTTTTGTCAAATAAAATTAGTAAAATTAATAAATTTACATCTTTTTATTTAAATAAATTAATTATAAATGTTTCAAATAGTATATGGAGTCAAAATATATTTTTAAGAATTTTAAATAGTATATTTTTTATTAATAATATTAATTTTAAAAAAAAAAAATTAATAAAAAATTTTTATAAATTATCAGATAATTTAATAAATAAATTTTATTTATGTAAATTAAAATTTTTAGAAAAAATAAAAATTATATATATTAATTTTTAAATTAATATATATAATTTTTTAAAATCATTAAATTAAATTTATTTTAATAAACTTTTTGATTGTAAATCTGCATGATATGATGAACGTACAAATGGTCCACAATAAACATTATCAAAACCCATTTTTAATGCTTCATTTTTTATATATTCAAACTCTTGTAAGCTTATATACCTTTTAACAGGTAAATGATAAGATGTAGGTTGTAAATATTGCCCGATTGTTATCATATTAACACCACAATTAACTAGATCTTTCATTACTTTAAAAATTTCATTTATTTTTTCACCTAAACCAATCATAAGACCTGATTTAGTTTGTATTTTCGGATTAAAAAATTTAAATTTTTCTAATAAATTAAGAGATTTAAAATAATTTGCTCCTGGTCTAATTTTTTTATAAAGTCTAGGTACATTTTCTATGTTATGATTAAATACATCTGGCGTATGTAAATTTATTGTATTTAAAGCTATATTCATACAATTTTTAAAATCAGGAACTAATATTTCAATTTTAATTTTATCATTTTTTTTTCTAATAATTTGAATACATTTAGCAAAATGTTTTGATCCTCCATCATGAAGATCATCACGATTTACAGAAGTAATTACAACATATTTTAATTTAATTTTATTTATAGCTTTTGAAATATTGAAAGGTTCGTGATAATTTTTACCAATTGGACGCCCATGATTAACATTACAAAAAGGACAATTACGAGTACATAAATTTCCTAAAATCATAAAAGATACTGTTCCAGCATTAAAACATTCATGTAAATTTGGACATGATGCTTCTTTACATACTGAATTTAATTTATTTTTAATAATAATTTTTTTAATTTTATTTATTAATTTATTATTAACTGGTATTTTATTTTTAATCCAATAAGGTTTTTTTATTTTTTTAATTCTATTTTTTTTATTTATTATTTTAATAGGTATAATTTGTGATGCATTAAGATTTTTTTTTTTATATATGTTTTTTTTTATGTTCATATTAATTTTAATTCCATAATTTAAATATGAAATTATTTTTAAACAATATTAAAAATAAATTATTTAAAGTGAATTTTATAATTTTTAATTTTTAAAAATTTAATACATTTGAAAATTAAAATTTTTAATAAATTTAAAATTTTAATTTTAGGATAAAGATCACTTATTTGAGTCATTTTTATGCTTTTATATCCACATGGTTTTATATATAAAAAAGGTGACATATCCATTTTTGTATTTAAAGATAATCCATAAAGAGAACAACCTTTGATAATACTAATACCAATTGAACATATTTTATAAAATCTTATATAAACACCAGGTGCATTTTTTATCGAATGAGCAAAAATATTAAATTTATATAAAGTTGAAATAATGATTTTTTCTAATAATATAATTAAATCATAAATTTTTAATTTATTTTTTTTAAGATCTAATAAAAAATATACTAATTGTTGTCCTGGTCCATGAAATGTAATTTTACCACCTCTTGTACTTTTATGTAAAGGTATTTTGCTATTTTTAATAAAATTAATATTTTTAACAATTTGACCTTTTGTAAAAAGTTGGAAATGTTGAGATAGCCATATTTCGTCATAACTATATTGATTACGATTTTTACTAAATTGTTGCATTTTTAGTGTAATGTTTTTATAATTTTGTAAATTTAATTGACGAAAAATTAAAAAATTTGACAATATTTTCTCTTTATTTATATAAAATTTTTTATTTTTTATAATTAATAATTTAGGAGGAGGTGGGATTCGAACCCACGAAAGATTGTTATAATCTTTGTCAGTTTTCAAAACTGGTGCTTTAAACCTCTTAGCTACTCCTCCAATTGTAGTAATTTTATAATAAAATTATTTTTATTACTTTTAATTGTTAAATATAATAAAAATATTATTTTTATTCTATATATACTAGAATTAATTTTTTAAATTTATTAAATAACTAATTATTTTATATATGTATTAATTTTAAATTTCATTAGAATTAATACATATATAAAATATTTTAAATATATTATAATAATTATTATATAAACAAGATTATTTTAAATAAATATATAAATTAATAATTAAATATTATTTAATATAATTAATTAATTATGTAATTTTAGAAAATAATTAATGTTAATATTTTAAAACATGCGTTCTTAGCTCAGATAGGTTAGAGTATCATCTTGACGTGATGAGGGTCAATGGTTCAAATCCATTAGAGCGCATTTTTTATTTAAAGATTTATTTAATTTATTTTTATTAAAATTTAAAAATTATATATATTTAAATAATTGTATATAAAAAAAAAAAAAAAAAAAATTATTTTTTAGATTTTTAATTTATAAAAAATAATTATAATAATAATATATAACATATATACTAATTAAATTTATGAAAAAAACTAAAATTGTTTGCACTATTGGTCCAAAAACAGAATCTATAAAAATCATTTCTAATCTTATTGATTTGGGAATAAATGTAATACGTCTTAATCTATCGCATGGCAACCACAAAGATCATAAAAATAGAATTTTACATTTAAGAAAAATTTTAGAAAAGAAACATAAAAAAATATCTATTATGTTAGATACTAAAGGACCTGAAATACGTACTATGACTCTCGAAAAAAAAAAAGAAGTGTTTCTTAAATCAGGTCAAATTTTTACTTTTACTACAGATAAATATTTTTTAGGAAATAAAAATAAAGTTGCAGTTAATTATAAATATTTTTTTAAAAATTTAGTTTCTGGAAATAAAATTCTAATAGATGATGGATTATTAGAAATGACAGTAATTAAAATAATTAATAATGAAGTAATTTGTAAAGTTCATAATAATGGATATTTAGGAGAAAATAAAGGAATAAATATTCCAGATGTATTGATTAATATATCAATATTATCTAAGCAAGATAAAAAAGATTTAATATTTGGTTGTAAACAAGGTGTAGATTTTATAGCTGCTTCTTTTATAAGAAATAAAAATGATGTTAAAAAAATACGTCATTATTTAAATAAATATGGAGGTAAAAATATAAAAATTTTTTCTAAAATTGAAAACAAAGAAGGATTAAAAAATTTTGATGAAATATTGAACTTGTCAGATGGAATTATGATTGCTCGTGGTGATCTTGGAGTTGAAATTCCAATTGAAGATGTAATTTTTGCTCAAAAAATGATTATAAAAAAATGTAATTTAATAGGCAAAACAGTAATTACTGCAACTCAAATGCTTGACTCGATGATTAAAAATCCTAGACCAACAAGAGCTGAAGCTGGTGATATATCTAATGCTATTATTGATGGTACAGATGCTGTAATGTTATCTGGTGAAAGTGCTAACGGTAAATATCCATTAAAATCTGTTTTTATTATGTCTAATATTTGCAAAAAAACAGATTCTATTTTTAAAAATAACTTTATTGAAATTAAAAATAATATAAAAAGTATAACTGAATCTGTATGTTTTGGTGCTGTACAAATTTCAAAAATATTAAAATCTCCTTTAATAATAGTAGAAACAGAAAGTGGACAATCAGCAAAATCAATCAGAAAATATTTTCCTAAATCTAAAATATTAGTTCTAACAAATAATATAATTACAGCAAAACAATTACCAATAATAAAAGGATTATATTGTCAATTAATACAAAAAATTAAAAATTCGTATGATTTTTATAATATTGGAAAATTTATAGCATTAGATAAAAATTTAGCTTTTAAAAAAGATATAATTATTATGGTTTCTAGAGTTATTTTAACTAAAGGAATCACAAATAATATATCAGTTCATACAATATAAAAAATTTAATTAAAAAATTTTAAAAACAATTAAATTAAAGGTATTAATAAATGAATAAAAGAAATATATTATGTATAATATTTGCTTTATCTTTTCTTGTAGTTGGTTGTTCTAGTCACGATAAAACAGATAAGATATACAATGATATTCAAAATATAAATAATAAAACTGATCAAATAGATAATGATATAAATGGAATTAAATTAGAAATTAAAAAAATTAAAAATGATATTTTAAAATATAATAATATTATAAATTATAAATATAATTTAAATAATAAATAAATTGATTTAAATGGCGCATAAATGTGCCATTTAATTTTTTAAATTATTATCTTTTTAATATATAAAGAAGATTTATATATTATATTTTTAATTATCATATTTAAACTATAAGATCTATTTTGAGATAAATGATTTTTAATGCATAATTTATCAAAAAAGAAGTGAATATCATAATTTATTATTTCTAATATATTCATATTGTGATAATATATAAAAATAATCGATATTAAACCTTTTGTTATAGATGTATTACTATCTCCAAAAAGTATAAATCTACCTTCATAATTTATATATGTAATTATCCATATTTTACTTTGACAACCCTGTATTAAATTATTATTATTTCTAATACACTTTGTAAGTAAAAATTTATATTCACCTAATTCTATTATGTATAAATATTTTTCTTCCCATGTTTTACATAAAAAAAAATTTGAAACAAATTTATTTAAATTAGGAACATTTAACATATTGTAATATCCTATATTATAATAAAATATTATTTATTCTATGTAAACTACATATAAGTTTATCTATATCTTGTTTATTTGTATACATTGCAATTGATAAACGACACATACCATTAACTTTAAAATAAGACATTAAAGGAATAGCACATTGATTACCAGTTCTTATAGAAATACCATATTGGTCAAGAAATATTCCTACATCGTATGAATTATGTTTTCCTAAATTAAATGATATTACACTAGTATTAGTCATATAAGATCCATAAAGAATTATTCCTGGGATCATTTTTAATGATTCAATTGCATATTTAGTGATTTTATTTTCATAATTTGTAATTTTATTAATTCCTATACTTTCAATATAATCAATTGCTGCACTTAAACCAACTATACCTATAGTATTAATAGATCCTGCTTCAAATCTAAAAGGAATTTCAGAAAAAATACTACCTGTATTTAAATTCACATCTTTAATCATTGAACCTCCTCCTTCCCATGGGTTCATGTTTTCTAAAATAGATTTTTTAACATATAAAACACCTATTCCAGAAGGTCCATACATTTTATGACCTGAAAATACATAAAAATCACAATTTAGATTTTGTACATCAACTTTATGATGCATAATATTTTGAGAACCATCAACTAAAATAAAAATTTTTTTAATAGATTTTATTTTTTTAATTATTTCTGATATATTATTTCTAATACCTAATACATTAGATATTTGTGTTATAGAAAAAAATTTCGTTTTTTCATCGATTAAAGAATATATTTTAGATATATTAAGTGTTCCGTCATGCAATATAGGAATATATTTAATGTTAATTTTTTTTTCTTTAGCAATTATTTGCCATGGTACAATATTAGAATGATGTTCCATTTCAGTAATTAAAATATTATCACCAGGTTTTAAATTCTTTCTTACCCAGCTATAGGCAATAATATTGATTCCTTCTGTTGCACCTTTAACAAAAATAATTTCATTAGAATATTTAGAATTTATAAATTTTGAAATTTGTTTTCTTATAAATTCTATTTTAGATGTGGAATAATTAGATAATTTATAAATACTACGATTAATAGAAGAATAAAAATATTTGAAATAATTATTAATACAATTTATAACTAAATTAGGTTTTTGAGATGTTGA
The DNA here is from genome assembly GCA_051307355.1 of Candidatus Makana argininalis. Lineage (GTDB taxonomy): Bacteria > Pseudomonadota > Gammaproteobacteria > Enterobacterales > Enterobacteriaceae > Makana > Makana argininalis_D. The sequence goes on along the minus strand of JBPPLQ010000001.1, from coordinate 153,392 downwards.
TGCATTATCAAGATATATAATATTTTTATTATTAATTATTTTTGAAATCATAGGAAAATTATATCTAATTTTTTCTATAGGATAATTCATTATAATACATCCATTAATATATTATTAATTTTTGATAACAAAATATTATTTAATTTTTTATTAAAATCCGTGTCTATTAATTCATTAGTAAATGCTAAAATTAAAGTTTTTTTAGCATCTTTAAATGATAATCCTCTTGTTTGTAAATAAAATATTAAATTTAAGTCTATTTTACCAATAGTTGCACCATGTTGACATTTAATATTATCAGTATTTATTTCTAAATTAGGTTGTGTAAATATTTTCGATAAAGTATCTAATATTAAATTATTATTTATCATTTTACTTTTTGAGTTTATTGCATTTTTATAAATTTTTATTAAACCATGAAATATACCTGTGCTTTTATTTTTTACTATTAATTTATGTAATTGTTTAATAGAACAAAAACTTTTTTTATTTTCTATATAAGTTATAATTTCATTAATATTTGAATTAAAAATTAATGATAAACTTTTAATTGAAATTTTAGATTTTTTTCCTTTTATTTTAACATTTATTTGACTTTTATTAAACCCAGATTTTAAAACATAAATATTATTTTTAACTTTTGAATATTTATGAATAATAATATCATCATTACATATATGATATGTATCATTCTTTTCAGTAAATATTTTAATATAATTTAAATATGACATTTTTTTTACTTTAATTGAAGTACGTGATCCAGTAAAATATTTTTTTTTACCTATACTTATAAAATGTTCAATTAATTGACACTTAGCATTAGATTCAATATTTATATGATGTCTATAATTAATCATATTCATTATTTTTGAATTTTTATTTCCATAATTAATATGTATTAAATATAATGGTCTAACAGTCTTGGTATTTTTTTTTAAATTTATTTTTATAGTTTCTTCTGATAAACTTTCAATTAAATGTAAAAAAAAATCTGATTTTATATATAAAGGTAATTTTTTTCTGTTTAAACCTTTTTCTACTTCTATTTTCCATATATTTTTATTATAATTACTTAAACGATAAGATAAAAAACCGTTAATAAATACTATTTTACATGAATCTATATTTAATATATTTTTAATATTTAATAAATTTAACTCTTCAAATGATTTAACTAAATAAAAATTATTTTTTAAAATTAAATCTAAATTAAAATGTTTCCATTTATATTCTTTTATATAATTAATACCGATTTTTTTTGCTATATTAAAATGTTCTAATGAATAATTAGAACGTGTTTTTATATTTTTAATAAATATTTTATTAATATTTTTAATAAAATTTAATTTTATATTATTTTTTAATAAAACCATATCCATTATCCTCAATATATTTTGCTAAAGAATAATTACTGTATCTTATTATTTTTCCATTATATAATATATGAACATAGTCTGGTTTTATATATTTAAAAATTCTTTGATAATGAGTAATAATTATTATTGAACGTTTATAATTTTTAAAAGAATTAATTATATTTGATATAATTTTTAAAGCGTCAATATCTAAACCTGAATCAATTTCATCTAAAATACATAAATCTGGTTTTAACATCATCATTTGTAGTATTTCATTTTTTTTTTTCTCTCCACCAGAAAATCCTTTATTTACTGATCTATTAATAATATCTATAGGAATTTTTATTAATTCTATATTTTTTTTTAATAAAGAATTAAATTTAAATTGACATATAGAATTTTTTTTTTTATATTTACGAATAGAATTTGTAGATAATTGTAAAAAATATTTATTACTGACTCCATTTATAAAAATTGGATATTGAAATGATATAAATAAACCTTCACATGCACGATATTCAGGATTTAATAATAATAAATTTTTATTTTTAAAAATTATAGATCCATTAATAACATTATTTTTATTTTTTCCAGCTAATGTCGATGTTAATGTACTTTTTCCAGATCCGTTAGGGCCCATAATTGCATGAATTTCTCCTGATTTGATTTTTAAATTTAATTTTTTAATTATTTTTTTTTTTTCTATATTTACTGTTAAATTTTTAATTAATAACATTTTTTACCTTAATTAAATTATAATAAATTATTAATTAAGTGTTTTATTAACCAACACTTTTTTTTAAAATAATAGATAATATTTTTTTTGCTTCTATACTAAATTCTAGTGGAAGTTCTGAAAAAATTTCTTTACAAAAACCATTTGCTATTATTGAAATAGCATTATCAATATTAATTCCTCTTTGATTGCAATAAAATAATTGATCATCACCTATACTTGAAGTAGTCGCTTCATGTTCTACAATAGAACTATTATTGTGAGATTCAATAGAAGGAAATGTATATACACCGCATTTGTTACCTATAATCATAGAGTCACATTGTGTATAATTTTTAGAATTTATCGCTTTTGACATAATTTTTACTAATCCACGATAAGTATTTGAACTTTTTCCATAAGCAATTCCTTTGGAAATTATAGTGGATGTGGTATTTTTACCTATATGAATCATTTTAGTACCTGTATCTGATTGTTGATAACCATTAGTAATAGATACAGAATAAAAATTACCAGATGAGTTATTTCCATGTAAAATCACACTTGGGTATTTCCATGTTATAGATGATCCTGTTTCAGATTGAATCCAAGACATTTTCGAATTTTTACCCTTACATATTGCTCTTTTAGTAACAAAATTTAATATACCAGTATTAGGTTTATTTCCTGCAAACCAATTTTGAACAGTAGAATATTTTACTTCTGAATTTTTAAATAAAATTACCTCAACAACAGCAGCATGTAATTGATTCTTATTTCTATTAGGAGCAGTACATCCTTCAATATAACTAACATAGCTATTTTCATCTGCTATTATTATTGTTCTTTCAAATTGTCCAGTTTTTTCAGAGTTAATTCTAAAATATGTAGATAGTTCTATAGGACATTTCGTATTTTTAGGTATATATACAAACGTTCCATCTGAATAAACAGAAGAATTAAGAGCAGAAAAAAAATTATCATAATATGGAACAACTGTGCCTAAATATTTTTTAACTAATAATGGATGTTCTTGAATTGCTTTACTAAAAGAACAAAAAATAATTCCATTATCTTTTAATTTATTAGTATATGTAGTATATACTGAAACAGAATCAAAAATAGCATCTACTGCAAATTTACTATTTTTATCTTCAATTGGAACACCAAGTTTATCAAAAGTATATTTTATTTCATTAGTTAAATAATTTTTAAAATATTTATTTTTATTTTTTAATTTTTTTGTTTTAATATTTTTTTTTTTATTATTATGATTAACTAAAGGTGAAATATAATAACTAATATTATTATATTTTATTTTTTTATAGTATCCTTTAAGCCAATGAGGTTCTTTCATTTTTTTCCAGCAATTATATGCATTAAGTCTAAAATCAAGAATCCATTTTGGTTCATTTTGTTTTTTTGATATTTTATTTATTATTTTGTTGTTTATTCCGTAAGGAAATTTTGATGTTTTAATAAAAGTAAAAAAACCTTCTTTATAATATCTTTTTTTTTTCAATAAATTTTCTCCTTGAATTTTAAAAAATTTAATTAATTATATTAATAATATTTATTACATTAAATGCCAAAACTTTTACCGCAACCACAATAATGATTAGCTTTTGGGTTGTTAAATTTAAATTCTTCATTTAATTTTTCTTTAACATAATCTATTTCTGTGCCATTTATTAAATATAAAATTTTAGATGAAACAAATATTTTAGCTCCTTTTTTTTCATATATTTGATCTTTTTTGTTTATAATCTTAACTTTTCTTAATATATATTTAAATCCAGCACATCCAGATTTTTTTAATAAAAGACGTAATCCAATCATAGAGTTATCTTTTGTTGTTAAAAAATTAATTTGTTTTGCAGCAGAATTAGTGATAATAATTTTATTTTTCATATTTTTAAAATTTTTTTAATTTTATATAATATATTTTTAAAATATAATTAAAATATTAATTTTAAATTTTATAAAATATATCTATAAAAAAAAATTAAGTTTAAGATAAATTTTATAAATTCATTATATATTATTTTAAAAAAAATAATATATAATGAATTTATAAAATTTATCTTAAACTTAATTTTTTTTTATTTTTCAAAAAGGAAAAAATTAATGTCAAAAATAATAAAAATAATTGGACGTGAAATAATTGATTCTCGTGGAAATCCTACTGTAGAAGCTGAAGTACATTTACAAGGAGGATTTATTGGTATATCTTCATCACCTTCTGGAGCTTCTAAAGGATCTTTAGAAGCATTAGAACTTAGAGATGGTGATAATTCTCGTTTTTTAGGAAAAGGAGTATCTAATGCAGTTCATTCTATTAATAAATATATATCACAATTATTAATAGGAAAAAATGCAATTTATCAATCTGATTTAGATAAAATGATGATAGAATTAGATGGTACTGATAATAAAATGAATTTAGGAGCTAATGCTATACTAGCAGTTTCATTTGCTTTAGCAAAATCTGCAGCAATATCAAGAAATATACCTTTATATGAACATATCGCAGATCTTAATAATACTCCTAATAAATTTACTATGCCATTACCTATGATGAATATTATTAATGGAGGAGTGCATTCAGATAATAATATAGATATTCAAGAATTTATGATTCAACCTGTTAAAGCTAAAAATATTAAAGAAGCTATACGTATGGGATCAGAAATATTTCATAATTTATATTATATTTTAAAAAAAAGAAAAATGTATACAGGTGTAGGTGATGAAGGTGGATTTGCTCCGAATTTATCTTCTAATGAAGAAGCTCTTTTATTAATTCAGGAATCTATAGAAGCCTCAGGATATAAAATAGGAACAGAAGTAACAATAGCTATAGATTGTGCAGCATCAGAATTATTTGATTTAAATACTAATTTATACTATTTAAAAAATGAAAACAAAATTTATAATTATAAAGAATTTACTAATTATTTAGAAAATTTAACAAATAAATATCCTATTGTTTCTATAGAAGATGGTTTATACGAACAAGATTGGAAAGGTTTTTCTTATCTAACAAAAACATTAGGTAAAAAAATTCAACTTGTAGGTGATGATTTATTTGCAACAAATATTAATTTATTACAAAAAGGTATAAAAAATAATATAGCTAATGCTATTATTATAAAAGCAAATCAAATTGGATCATTAACTGAAACTTTAAATACAATTAAGATAGCTAAAAAATATGGTTATTCTACTATAATTTCACATAGATCTGGAGAAACTGAAGATACTATTATTGCTGATTTATCTGTAGGTACATCATCTGGACAAATAAAAACTGGTTCAATCAGTAGAACTGATAGAGTAGCTAAATATAATCAATTAATTAGAATTGAAGAATATTTACAAGATAAAGCTATTTATAATGGTATATTAGAAATTAAAAATAATAAAAATTTTAAATTTAATAAATACAATATATAAAAAATTACAAAATATAATATTTTTATAAAATATAAATAATATTTATATATTAATAAGGAATATTTTTTTCATATGAAAGAAATATATATACCACAAAATATAGAAACAAAAATACAAAAATATTGGAGCAAAAATAATACATTTAAATCTTTTGAAAAATTTAATAAAGAAAAATATTATTGTATTTCTATGATTCCTTATCCTTCTGGTAGTTTACATATGGGTCATGTTCGTAATTATACTATTGGTGATGTTATATCTAAATACAATAGAATGATTGGTAAAAATGTTTTACAACCTATAGGTTGGGATGCATTTGGATTACCAGCAGAAAACGCTGCTATTAAAAATAATGTTTCACCATATGAATGGACTAATTCAAATATTTTATTAATGAAAAAACAACTTAAATCATTAGGTTTAGGATATGATTGGGATCGTGAAATTAATACTTCTAATCCAGAATATTATAAATGGGAACAATTATTTTTTATTAATTTATATAAAAAAAATTTAGTTTATAAAAAATATATTGAAGTAAATTGGTGTCCTAAAGATAAAACAGTATTAGCTAATGAACAAGTAATTAGTAACCGTTGTTGGCGATGTGATTGTTTAATAGAAAAAAAAGAAATGTCACAATGGTTTATAAAAATAACGACATATGCAGAAAGATTATACAAAGATATTGAAAAATTAAATGGATGGCCTGAAAAAGTAAAAAATATGCAAAAAAATTGGATCGGTAAAACAAAATTAATGGAAATAAAATTAATAATAAAAAATTTAAAAAATAAAATTAAAATATATACTAATTATCCAAATAGATTTATGGAAATTAAATATATATTTATATCATTTAATAATTTTATTTCTAAATATGTAGCATCGTATAATCATATTTTTTTTTCTTTTATTAAAAATTTTTATTCAAATAATATTTCAAATTCACAAAATTTCAATTTTATAAAAAAATTTATTAAAACAGGTTTAAATGTTATTAATCCTTTTAATGGTCAAAAAATACCTATATTATCTACTAATTTTAAATTAATAGACTATGATAATGGTTCTGTTATAGGTTTTAATAAAATTTATTTTAATATAATTAAAAAAAAAATAAAAAAAAATAAATTTAATAAAAATTTAAATTCAATATCAAATTTGTTAATTTTATTAAAGATAGGAAATTTCAAAATTAAATATAAATTAAAAGACTGGTGTATTTCTAGACAAAGATATTGGGGTGTACCAATACCAATTCTGAAACTGGAAAATGGAAAAATAGTAACTGTACCTAAAAATAAATTACCAGTATTACTACCAAAAAAAAATTATATACAAGAAAATTTAAATAAAATTCATAATAATTTTAAAGATTTTAAATGTTATTATAAAGGAATTCCAGCTATTCGTGAAACTGATACTTTTGATACATTTATGGAATCATCATGGTATTATATTAGATATACTTGTCATAAATATAAAAAAAATATGGTAAATATTAAATCTGCTAATTATTGGTTACCTATAGATCAATATATTGGTGGTATAGAACATGCAAATATGCATCTTCTTTATTTTAGATTTTATCATAAGTTATTAAAAGATTTTGGATTAGTCAAAACTGACGAACCTGTTATAAATTTATTATGTCAAGGTATGGTTTTGTCAGATTCTTATTATTATTTAGATTCTAAAGGAAATAAAAATTGGATATCACCATTAAATATAAAAATCAAAAAAGATAAAAAAGGAAAAATAATAAAATTATTAGATAAAAAAAAAAGATCTATAATTTATGCAGGTGTAAGTAAAATGTCTAAATCTAAAAACAATGGTATTGATCCAAGTAACATTATTAAAAAATATGGTGCTGATACTTTAAGATTATTTATAATGTTTTCTTCACCAGTTGAAATGTCATTAGAATGGAAAAATTTTAAATTAACAGGAATAAATAAATTTTTAAAAAAATTTTGGACTATAATATATAGACATATTAAAAATGGAATAATAAAAATTATTGATTTATCTAATTTAAATAATAAACAAAAAAAATTTAGAAAAGAAATTAATAAAACTATTTATAAAGTTACATATGATATCGACAAAAAAAAATCTTTTAATACAGCTATATCTTATATAATGAAATTTATAAATAAAAAAATTAATTTTTCTAAAAATGACGATAAAGATAGAATGCTATTACAAGAAGCATTAATTAATATAATTATTATGTTATATCCATTTACACCTCATATATGTTTTACATTATGGAAATATATTGGTTGTAAAGGAGATATTGATAATGCTTCATGGCCAATTGTAGATAAAAATTTAATTATAGATAAACATTTTTTATTAATTATTCAAATTAATGGAAAAGTACGTAGTAAAATTACTATTCCTAAAGAATCTAATAAAGAAATTATTCATAATATGGTTTTGAAAGATTATAAAATAAAAAATTTAATTAAAAAAAAAAAAATAATTAAAGAAATATATATTCCATGTAAATTATTTAATTTAGTTACAGAGTAAATTAATATATTTATATATATTAAAATAATTTTTATTTTTATTAAAAATAATGTATTAAAAATAAAAATAAAATATATAGGAATAAATATATTTATGATTAAAATTTTTGCATATGATTTAATTAAAAATTCAAATAAATATTTTAATAAATTATATATCATATATGGTGAAAACGAATTTTTATTACAAGAAAGTAAAAAATATATTATCAAATTAGCACAAAAAAAAAAATTTAAAATAAAATTAGATTTTTTAATAAATTTAAAAACAAACTGGGAAGATATTTTTTTTTCTTTGAAAGAACAAAATTTATTTTATACAAATAAAATTATTATATTAAAATTTAAAAATAAAATATATAATTATGTAATTGAAAAAAAACTTATAGAATTGGTTACAATGATAAAAAAAAATTTATTAATAATTTTTGAAATTAATATTTTTAATACATCAATTTTTAATTCTTTATGGTTAAAAACTATTTATAAAAATATAATATTTGTTAATTGTTCTATTTTAGATAAAAATAATAAATTTAAATTGTTAAAATTATTTATTAAAAAAAAAAAAATATTAATCAATTATAATGCTGTAAATTATTTATATAATTATTATGATGGAAATTTATTATTAATTAATAAATCATTAGAACGTATTAAAATTATATTTAATAAAAAATTAATAAATTTAAAAAATATATCATATTCTTTTGATAATATTTATGAATTTAATTTATATAATTTAATATATTCCATTATGTATGGAAATATTAGCAATGCAAATAAAATTTTAAATAAATTTAAGTATAATTCAATAAAACCAATTTTAATAATTAGAATAATTCAAAATAATATTATTAAAATTATAAATATGAAAAAAAAATTAAATATAATTTCATTAAATATAATTTTTAAAATTAATAACCTTTATAATAATAATATAAAAAATATTTATAAAAAAATAATATTTAATTTTTCAATTTTTGATTTATATAAAATACTAACTTTAATTTGTAAAATTGAATTTTTAATTAAAACAGACTATAAATATAAAGCATGGAATGATATATTAAATATAATTTATATTTTTAGTAAAATTAAAATTCCATTTTGTTTTTTAAATTAATTTTCATACAAAATAATATTTTAAAAAAAAATAAAAAATTAACACAATATAAAGGAAAATAAAATGGCTGTTCAAAAAAATAAATGTACTAGATCTAAAAGAGGTATGAGAAGATCTCATGATGCAATATCAAATTCTATTGCTTTAAAAATTGATAAAATTTCTGGAGAAATTCATTTACTTCATCATATGTCTAAAAATGGTTTTTATAAAGGTAAAAAAATAATAAAAAATATTAAAAAATAAATATTTAATATTAAAAAAATAATAAAAGTGTAAAAAAAATGAATAAATTTTCTATTGTTTTTCCTGGTCAAGGATATCATAAAAAAAATATATTATTAGATTTAAAAAAAAGTTTAAAATAATTAAAGATACATTTGATGAAGCTTCTACATTTTTAGGATATAATGTATTTAAAATAATAAATAACACAACAGAAAGATTTTATTTTACATATAAATCAGAAATAGCATTATTAGTATCATCTATATCAATATGGAGATTATGGAAAGAAATTATAGGTATTAATCCAAATATAATAGCTGGACATAGTTTAGGTGAATATTCATGTTTAGTATGTTCTGGTATTTTAAACTTTAAAGAAACATTAAAATTAGTAAAAAAAAGAGGTAAAATAATAAGAAATTTAATACCATATAAAACAGGATTAATGGCTGCTATTATAGGTATAAATAAAAAATATGTTTACCATGCATGCAAAAAAGCATCAAAAGAAGAAATAGTCTTTCCTGCGGTATTTAATACTGAAAAACAAATAATAATTTCAGGCAATAAAAATGCAGTAAAAAGAGCTATTTTCTTATGTTATAAATTTGGAGCCAAAAAAGCTTTTTTATTACCTTTGGGTTTTCCTTTTCATTCTTATTTAATGAAACCTGTATCAATACAATTATCAACAATTTTAGATAAATTAAATTTAAATAATCCAAATATTCCATTTGTAAATAATATAAGTTTTTCTTGTGAAAAAAATATCAATTTGATTAAAAAATCATTAATTTATCAAATATATAAACCATTAAATTGGATTAATATTATAAAATATATTTCAAACATAGGTGTAAAAATAATATTAGAATTTGGACCAGGAAATATTCTTACAAGAATTAATAAAAACTTAGTTAAAAACATAGAATGTATTTCTATTAATAATATTATTTCTTTTAAACAAGCTTATAAAAAAATACATAAGGATATTTTGTGAATTTTAAAAATAAAATTGTATTAATAACTGGTGCAAGAAAAGGAATTGGTTTTGCAATAGTTAAAAAATTTTTAACATTAGGTGCATTTATAATTGGCACTTCTAAAAGTCATTCAGGAGTAAATTTCATAAATAAATATTTAGGCAAACAAGGATTAGCAATTAAATTAGATGTAACAAAAAAAACATCAATTAAAAATTTTTTAAAAAAGATAAATATAGAATTTAGACATATTGATATATTAATTAATAATATTGGTATTATTTTTGATAAATTATTAATAAATATGAAAGAAAACGATTGGAAATCTGTTATAGATATTAATTTAAATTCAGTATTTTTAATATCTAAATATATAATAAAACTTATGATTAAAAAAAAATATGGTAGAATAATAAATCTTGGATCTTTTATTGGATCAGTTGGAAATATTGGTCAATCAAATTATTCTGCTTCTAAAGCTGGTTTAGTAGGCTTAAGTAAATCTTTATCTTATGAAGTTGCTTCTATGGGAATAACAGTAAATGTTATATCTCCAGGTTTTATAATTACTGATATGACAAAATCATTAACTTTAAATAAACGTAAATATTTCTTATCTAAAATACCTATGAATAGATTTGGTTTCCCTGAAGAAATATCTAATGTGGTAGCTTTTATAGCTTCAGAAGAATCATCTTATATTACTGGTGAAGTAATCAATGTTAATGGTGGAATTTGTTTAATATAAAATTAACTTTATTTATTTAAAATATTAAAAATATTAAAATATATAAATTGGAATAAAATCATGAATAAAATAGAATACAAAATTAAAAAAATAATTGCTAAACAATTTGGAGTTAAAAAAATAAATATTTCACATAAAACTTCTTTTACGAAAGATCTAGGTGCTGATTCTCTTGATATTATAGAATTAATAATGTCTTTAGAAGAAAATTTTAAAATAGAAATTACAGATGATGAATCTGAAAAACTTACTACAATAATCAAATTAATTAATTTTATTAAATTTAAATTAAAAAAATAAATATTTAACATAAAAATAAAAAATTATTATAATTATTTTTTAATTTTTTTTTAAAAAAATATTATTTTTAATAATTAAATTAATTTACTTTAAGTTATATTTTTTAAATACTATAAATATTAATTTTAAAATAAATAAAATTTATTTTAAAATTTAAAAAATTTTTTTTGGAGTTATAATGAAATTTAATGTATTAAAAACTTATGGAAAAGCTAGAAAAGGAAAATTAATTTTTAATAAATGCAATATAGATACACCAGCTTTTATGCCTGTAGGAACTTACGGGTCTGTAAAAAGTTTATCTTATAAAGAAATACAAGAAACAGGAACTAAAATATTATCTAGCAATTCTTTTCATCTATCTTTAAGACCAGGAAAAGAAATTATCAAAAAATATGGTAATCTTCATAATTTTATGAAATGGCCTGGTTTAATATTAACAGATTCGGGAGGTTTTCAAATATTCAGTTTAAATAAAATTAGTACAATTTCAGAAGAAGGTGTATATTTTAAACATCCTTATAATGGTGAAAAAGTATTTTTAACTCCAGAAAAATCTATTGAAATGCAAAATAATTTAAGATCTGATATTATTATGACTTTAGATGAATGTATATCATATCCATCTAATTTTGAATATGCTAAAAAATCAATGGAAATGTCTTTAAGATGGGCATATAGAAGTAAAAATTATTATGATAAAATGAAAAATTCTAATGCTTTATTTGCTATAATACAAGGTAGTATGTATGAAGAATTAAGGTGTATTTCACTTAAAAAACTTGTAAAAATAGGTTATGATGGTTATGGTATAGGTGGTTTAGCAGTAGGAGAAAGTAAATTAGATATGTTCAATATTTTAAACAAAATATGTCATTTAATTCCATTTAATAAACCTCGTTATTTAATGGGTGTTGGAAAACCTGAAGATTTACTAGAATGTGTGAATATGGGTGTTGATTTATTTGATTGTGTTATTCCAACAAGAAATGCTAGAAATGGTTATCTTTTTACTAATTATGGAATTGTAAATATCAAAAATGCTAAATTTAAAAAAGATTATGATCCCATAGACATAGAATGTAAATGTTTTACTTGTTTAAGTTATAGTAAATCATATATTCATCACCTTTTTAAATGTAAAGATACTTTATTTTTTCGTTTAAATACTATACATAATTTATATTATTATCAAATTTTAATGAAAAATATACGCAAAGCTATTGATAATAATATATTAGAAAAATTTACAAATGACTTTTATTTAAAAAAATTAAAATATTAATTTTATTTTATGAGGATCATATGATTTATAGTAAATTTGGAATAGGTCAACAAATTAGACATAGATTACTAGGATATTTGGGTGTTATTATAGATGTAGATCCTGAATACTCTTTAGAAAAACCTAAATCTGATGACATTTCATATGAAGAAAAATTAAGATTTTATCCATGGTATCATGTTGTTATGGAAAGTGAAGATGGTAAACAAGTTCATGCTTATTTAGCAGAATCTCAAATAAGATATGAATCTTTTATTATTCATCCTGAACATCCTTTATTAGATGAATTATCTAAAATTATTAGTTTACAGATTTTATCTAATAAAATTAGAAATTAATTATTTTTAATAAAATAAATTTGTTTTGATACTTTATCTAAAATTACATTAATTAATTTATGACTTTTTTCTGATCCATAAATTTTTACTATTTCTATTGCTTCATTAATAGCTACTTTATATGGAATATCTGTCCTTTTTAATAATTCAAACAAAGCAGTTCTTAATATTGCAATTTCTACATACCCTATTGAATTAATATTAACTAAAATGTGTGATTTTATTATTTTATCTAAAAATTTAACATTTTTAACTACACCTAAATATATTTCTTTGAAATATTTTGTATCTGCATGTAAAATATTTAATTTATATATAAATTGTTTTTCTATATCATATATATTATTTTTTGATAATTGCCAAGAATAAAGTGCTTGAATTATATAAATTCTAGCACGACGTCTTGATAATCTTTTTAACATTATCTCTTCTTGATATGTAAAATTAATTTTAATAATTATTATTATAAATATATATAAATATTATATATATTTATATATATTTTGTATATAAATACATAAAATATATTAATATTAATTTAATTAATAATATATGATATAAATTAATATTAATTTAATTATTAACATATTAATTAAAACATTTTTAAAACAAAAAGGAAAAAATAAATGAGTATTGCAGTCATAATTAGTACTCATGGTGTATCTGCAAAATATATGCTTAATACAGTTGAAATGATATTAGGAAAACAAAAAAATGTTAAATGTATTGATTTTGTTTCAGGTGAAAGTTCTGAAACATTATTTGAAAAATATAATTTATGTATAAAAAATTTATCAATTAATCATGGAATTATTTTTTTTGTTGATATATGGGGAGGTAGTCCTTTTAATGCTGCAAGTCGTATTGCAATTAATAAAAAAAAATATGAAGTTGTTTCTGGAGTAAATATACCAATGTTAGTAGAAGTATTTATGTCTAGAGATGAAATTATTTCTTTAAAAGAATTATCATCAAGATCCATTAAAACAGGTAAAAATGGAATAAAAACTTTAAAATATTTAAAAAATTTAGATAAAAAAGAGAATTCAACAATTTTAAAAAATAAAATAAATAATAATAAAAATAACAATTATATGAATATTGTTTTAACTAGAATTGACGATAGGTTAATTCATGGACAAGTAGTAACTTCATGGACTAAAGAAACTAAAATAAATAGAATTATTGTTATCAGTGATGAAGTTGATGCTGATTTAAATAGAAAAAAATTACTTATTCAAGTTGCTCCACCAGGAATCACATCACATGTAGTTAATATAAAAAAAGCTATAAGAGTGTTTAATAACCCAAAATATGCTAATGATAGAGTAATGTTATTATTTAATAATCCATCTGATGTTTTAAGTGTTGTAGAAAAAGGAATTAAAATTAAATCTATTAACATAGGTGGAATGTCTTATAATAAAAATAAAATTCAAATAAATAATGCTATTTCTGTTGACAAAAAAGATATTAATGCTTTTAAAAAATTACATAAATTAGGAATTGAATTAGAAATAAGAAAAGTATATAAAGATAATTCATTAAATTTAATAAATTTAATTAAAAATTTATAAATTTATTAAAAATTAAAGGAATATTATATGAATATTAGTACAATTAAAATGCTATTTATTTTTTTATTTTCTTGTATTTCAGGCATAGAATCTGTTTTAGATGAATTTCAATTTCATAGACCTTTAATATCATGTAGTATAATTGGTTTAATATTAGGTGATATAAAAACAGGTACTATAATAGGAAGTACATTAGAAATGATTTCATTAGGATGGATGAATATAGGCGCATCTATGTCTCCTGATCCATCATTAGCTTCTATTATTTCTACTATATTGGTTATATCTGGGAATCAAACAATAGGTTCAGGTATTGCTTTAGCTATTCCATTAGCAGCAACAGGTCAGTTATTAACCATAATAATACGTACTATTAATGTTGCTTTTCAACATACTGCTGATAAAGCAGCCGAAAATGGTAATTTAAAATTAATAACATTAATACATTTATCAGCTTTAATACTTCAAGCTATGAGAATAGCAATTCCATCTTTAATTATTGGAATTTCTTTAAAAACTAATTTAATTAAAAAAATTCTTGAATCTATTCCTGAAGTAATTACAAATGGATTAAATGTTTCAGGAGGAATAATAGTTATTGTTGGATATGCAATGGTTATTAATATGATGAAAGCTGGTTATTTAATGCCTTTTTTTTATCTTGGTTTTGTAATATCATCATTTTCTAAATTTAATTTAGTATCATTTGGAATTATAGGTATAATAATGTCAATAATTTATATTCAATTAAATCCAAAATATTTTAATACATTTAAAAAAACAAATATATCTAAAAAAAAATCTATTAATTTAGACAATGAATTAGATTAATAAGGATATAAATATAATGAATAAATTAAATAAATATAAAAAAAAAATAACATCCATGGATATTGTAAAAGTATTTATTAGATCTAATTTTTTTCAAGGTTCATGGAATTTTGAAAGAATGCAGTCTTTAGGTTTTTGTTTTTCAATAGTTCCAATTATTAAACGTTTATATTCTAAAAATAAAAATGATTTAATATTAGCAATGAAACGTCATTTAGAATTTTTTAATACTCATCCTTATGTATCTGCTCCTATATTAGGAGTTACAATAGCTATGGAAGAACAACATGCTAATGGAGCTTTAATTAAAGATTCATCTATAAATAGTATAAAAATTGGTTTAATGGGTCCATTAGCTGGAATAGGAGATCCGATTTTTTGGGGTACAATAAGACCTTTATGTTCAGCTATTGGTTCTGGTTTATCAATAAATGGAAATTTAATAGGACCATTATTTTTTTTTATAACATTTAATTTAGTTAGATTATTTTTTAGATATTATGGTATTATTTATGGATATAAACATGGTGTAAATATTATAAATAATATAGGAAATGAATTTTTCAAAAAAATAACTGAAGGTTCTTCTATTTTAGGTTTATTTATTATGGGTGTTTTAGTTAATAAATGGACTCACATTCATATTCCATTTGTATTATCTGATTTTACACAAAATGAAAAACAAATAACAATACAAGGTATTTTAGATCAGATAATTCCTGGATTAATTCCTCTTCTTCTTACTTTATTATGTATGTGGTTATTAAGAAAAAAAGTAAATTCATTATTTATTATAATAATGTTTTTTATTTTAAGTATATTTGGATATTGGTCTGGTTTTCTTGGTTTATAACAAATTATAAAACCGGGTTTAGTTTATACCCGGTTTTATAAAAAATAAATAATATTTTATTATAATATTTGTATTTTAGAAGTATTTAAATTTAACTTTAAATAATATTTTTTTAAAATCAAAAGATAAAAATAACATATTACTAGGTTTTATATGTCAATTAATATTTTATGTATAAATACTTCAACAGAAGCTTGTTCAGTAGCACTTATGAATTACAAAAATATTATTTTAGATTATTTTATAATTTCACCTTACGAACATATGAAATATATTTTGAATATGATAAATATATTATTATATAAATCTAAAATAAATTTAAAAAACATAAATTGTATTGCTGTTAGTAATGGACCGGGTAGTTTTAATGGTATAAGAATTGGAATAGGAATTGCATATGGATTATCTATAGTATCAAATATACCAATAATTGGTATTTCAAATTTATCTATTTTAGCTGAAGGAGCTTGGAGAAAAACAGGATCTTGCAAAGTATTAACATTGATAGAATCACAAATTGGAGAATTTTATTGGGCTAAATATAAACGTAAAAAAAATATATGGGAATTAAAAAAAAAAGAAATTTTTTTAAAAAAAAAAAAAGTTGAAAGTATTTTTTTAAATTTAAAAGGTTTTTGGTCTATATCTGGAACAGGATGGAAAAAAATAAAATTAAAATTTAATAGCAAATTAAATATATTTTCAGGTAAATACAATGTTCCTAAAGCAAAAGATATGATACCTATTGCTTTTAATAAATATATTAATCATAAATATGATCATTCATTATTTATAAAACCAAATTATTTAAATAATAAAATTTTTTAAAAAAATTTTATTATTTAAATAAAATTAATATTTATTTACTTCTAAATATTATTCTTCCTTTATTGATATCATATGGTGTCATTTCAATTGTAACTTTATCTCCATTTAATATTCTTATATAATTTTTTCTCATTTTTCCTGAAATATGAGCAATTAAAATATGTTTATTTTCTAATTTTACTTTAAACATAGTATTTGGTAATGTTTCAATCACAGTTCCTTGTATCTCAATATTATTTTTTTTAGACATTTGATCCTCTATTTTGAAAAATATTAAAATTAAATATTAATTTATATTAATTTTAATTATTATTTTTTTCATTTAAATATCTTTCAGCATCTAAAGCTGCCATGCATCCATAACTACAAGCAGTTATTGCTTGTTTGTAAAATTTATCAGTTACATCACCAGCAGCAAATATTCCTTTTATTGATGTAGAGGTAAATTTATTATTATTATTTTTATTAATTGATATATATCCATCATTTAAGTCTAATTGTGAGTTGAAAATAGAAGTATTAGGTGTATGACCTATTGAAATAAATATTCCTTCTACATTTAAAACTTCATATTTATTGTTATTTTTGTTTTTTAATTTTAAACCTGTAACATAAATATTATTTCCTATAATTTTTTCAACAATTCTATTTGTATGTAAAATAATATTCTTATTTTTAATTCTATTATCTAATCTATCCATAAGAATTTTTTCAGCTCTAAAAATATTACTTCTATGTATTAAATTAACTTCTTTAGATATATTTGATAAATAAAGAGCTGATTCTACCGCAGAATTACCACCTCCGACTATTGCAACTTTTTTATTTTTATATAAAAAACCATCACATGTTGGACAAGTAGATAATCCTTTTCCTTTATATAATAATTCTGATTTTAAACCTAAAAATTTAGCAGAAGCTCCTGTTGCTATAATTAAAGAATCACATGTATATTCTGATTTTTCTCCAAAAAGAAGAAATGGATTTTCACTAAAATCAGTTTTGATTATATTATCATAAATAATTTTTGTATTAAATTTTAATGCATGATTATTCATTCTATTCATTAATTCTAATCCTGTTAATTTATTTAAATCACCAGGCCAATTTTCTATTAAAGTGTTTATGTTTAATTGACCTCCTGGATTAGACCCTGTAATTAAAACAGGATTAAGATTAGCTCTAGATGCATAAATTGCTGCTGTATAGCCAGCAGGACCAGATCCTAATATTATTAGTTTTTTATTATTTAATTTTGACATATTGTATTTTAGTTTTTAAAAAAATTGATTACATATTTTTAATATTTTAAATTAATTATTTAATTAATATAAATTTTATTTATATTAAGATTATTATATCATTTTAATTCAAATTAAATAAATATTTTTAATAATAAAATTAAATTTTATCAAAACCATGCATATACTTTTTAAGTACTTTAGGTATTTTTATATGTCCACATGGTAATTGATAATTTTCTATAACTGCAATTAACGTTCTACCTACTGCTAAAGCAGATCCATTTAAAGTATGTACAAAATCAATTTTATTATTAGATTTTTTACGATATCTAATTTTCATTCTTCTTGATTGAAAATCATTTATTTGTGAACATGAAGATATTTCTCGATAAATATTTTGAGAAGGTATCCAAACTTCTAAATCATAAGTTTTACAAGATGTAAAACTCATATCTCCAGCACAAAGTAAAATTTTACGATAAGGTAAATTAAGCAATTGTAGAATTTTTTCAGCATGATTTGTTATTTCTTCAAGTGCCTTAATAGAATTATTAGGTTTCACAATTTGAAATATTTCTACTTTATCAAATTGATGCATTCTCATTAAACCATATGTATCTTTACCATAAGATCCAGTCTCTGATCTAAAACATGGTGTATGAGAAGTCATTTTAATTGGCAGATTTTCTTCTTTTATTATCTCATTTCTTATTAAATTACTTAATGGAACTTCTGATGTAGGTATAAGATAATACATTTTTTTATTTCTATTTTTATTAATACTATAAGTATGAAATAATTCATTTTCAAATTTAGGAAGTTGTCCAGATCCATATAAAGATTTTTTTTTTACTAAATATGGTAAATAATATTCTGTGTATCCATGTTTTTTAATATGTATATCTAACATAAATTGATACAAAGCGCGATGCAAAAGAGCTATTGTACCGTTCATAACAACAAAACGAGATCCAGATAATTTTACAGCTTTTTTAAAACTCATACACTTTAATTTTTTACCTATATGAACATGATCTAATATTGGAAAGTCAAATTTTTTTGGTTTACCCCATTTATATAATTCTATATTATTTTTATTATTATAACCATTTGGAACGTCATCACAAGGTATATTAGGAATACATAAATAATAATTTTTGATTTCAATTAAAACAGATTTTAATAATAATTTCATATATATTAACTTTTTATTTAAAATATTTACTTTATTACATAAAAAATTAATATTTTTTTTTTTTGATTTGATAATACTAATTTTTTTAGATATATCATTAATTTTATATTGAAGTATTTCTGTTTCAATTTGCACATTTTTTCTAAAATGTTCTTTCTTTAATAAAAAAATTATATTTAAATTGAAATTTCTTCTAAATAATTTTTTTGATATTGTATTAATATTATTAATTAATAAATTTTTATTTATCATATTATATATTTTCCATATTTTTAAAAAAATATAAATTATTAATATTTAATTATTAATATTTAATTATTAATTGAACGTAAATATATTATACATTTTTTCATTTTTGAATTTAATTCAGCCTTGATATTTATAATTTTATTATTAATAGGATGATAAAAAATGATTGATTTTGAATGTAAAAATAAACTATTAAGACCACAAAATTTTAATTTTTTGTCAAAATTTTTATCACCATATCTATTATCAAATGCTATAGGATGTCCTGCAAAAAGAGCATGAACTCTAATTTGATGAGTTCTTCCAGTTATTGGTATTACTTTTAACAAAGTAGCTATTTTAAATCTTTCTTTAATATCAAATATTGTTTTAGATTTTTTTCCTGAATTATTAATTTTGACTATGTGTTTATTATTTAATTTTTTTTTTTTTAATAAAGGTTGTGATATATATTTTATTTTTTTGTTCCAATAACCTTTAACTAAAGTTAAATACTCTTTTTTTATTTTTTTATATTTTAATTGATTATTTAAATTACATAGAACTGATTTTTTTTTTGCTAAAATTAATACTCCTGATGTTTCTTTATCTAATCTATGTACTAATTCTAAAAAATTTGATTTAGGACGTAAAATTCTAAAATATTCAATAATACCTAAATTTGAATTTATACATCCGTGTACTGAAATTTTAGAAGGTTTATTAATAATAATAAGATAATTATCTTCGTAAATTATTGATTGTTCTAATAAATTAATTTTATTTTTATTAATAATTTTTTTTTTATTTTTTTTTCTAAAAATTATTTTTGGAATATGTATTATATCATTAAAATTTATTTTATATTTTTGATTTACTTTTTTATTATTAACAAGAATAACACCTTTACGAATATAAAAATATAATAATTTCTTAGATATTTTTTTAATCTTATTAATTAAAAAGTTATCTATTCTTTGATTAGATCTTTCATATGAAACACTAATTAATCTATTTTTTGTATTATCTAACTTCATTTTTATTACAACTCTTAAATTTAAACATTATTAAATAATTAAATTATATAATTTAATTATTTAATAATGTTTAAATTTAAAAATAAATTATTTTAATTTTTTACAACATTAATTATAATTTAAATTAAATATTAAATTTTTAAATAAATAAAATATATTTTTAATTTAATTATTAATTTTAATTTAAATTAATATAATGAGTCATTTAATAATGATAAAAATGTTAATTAGTAAAACTAAAAACAAAGAAATAATTATTGCTATCATAGATGGTCAACATATTTGTGAGTTAGATGTTTATATTAAAAATAAAGAACATAATAAAAATAATATATATAAAGGTATAATATCTAAAATTGAACCTAGTTTAAATGCAGTATTCGTTGATTATGGTGAAAAACGCCATGGTTTTTTACAAAATAAAAAAATTTATAGTAAATATTGTAATAAAAAATATAATTTAAATAATGATATTTATATAAAAAATAATATTTATAAAGGTAAAGAAATAATAGTACAAATATATAAAGAAGAACATGAAAATAAATGTGCAAAATTAACTACTTTTATTACTTTATGTGGAAATTATTTAGTATTAATGCCTAATAATCCTAAAATAATAGGAATTTCACGAAAGATAGAAAGAAAAGAGAGAGATAAAATAAAATCAAAAATTTCTAATATTAATTTACCTAATAATATGGGACTTATAGTTAGAACATCAGGGATAGGAATATCATCTATTGATTTGAAATACGATTTATCTTTAATAACAAAAAATTGGAAATCAATAAAAAATATTTATAATAATGTTAAAGCACCATGTTTAATTTATAAAGAAAAAAATATAATTAATAATTATTTTCGTAATTATTTAAAGTATGATATAAAAGAAGTTATATTAGATAATAATAAATTATTAAATTTTTTAAAAAGTAATTCTTTATTTTTTAAAAAAAAAGTTAATAAAAACAATATTAAATTTTATAAAAATAAAAAACATATTTTTCATTATTATCAAATTGACAATCAAATAGAATCAATTTTTAAAAGAAAAATTAAATTACCATCAGGTGGTTCAATTATTATTGATAATAATGAATCTTTAACATCTATTGATATAAATTCTTTTAAATCTAAAAAAGGTTTAGGAATTGAAGAAACTTCTTTTAATACTAACATAGAGGCTTCATATGAAATTTTTAGACAAATTAAATTTCGTGATATTAACGGTTTGATTATTATTGATTTTATAAATATGAAAAATTATAAAAATAAAAATATACTAGAAAATTTTTTTAAAAAATTATTTAAAAATGACAATGCTAAAATAAATTTTAGCAAAATTTCAAATTTTTATATATTAGAATTATCTCGTCAGAAATTAAATAAATCTATAAATATATTTAAATATCAAACATGTAAAAAATGTGGTGGTTACGGCATACAACGCAATAAGTTTATTGTTTGAAATAAATATTTTTTAATTTTTTATAAATAAATATTTAATACATAAATTGATTTATATTTAAAGTTTCTCCTCTGACTGGATTCGAACCAGTGACATACGGATTAACAGTCCGCCGTTCTACCTACTGAACTACAGAGGATTTTAATTAATTATATTTTTTTTTTTTTTAAATGTCAAATTTTTCTAAAATTTATTTTAAATAAAATTAAATAAATTATTTATTAAAATCTTTTATTAATAAATTAATATATTTTATAATTATCAAATCTTGATATTTTTCCATTAAAATTAAGTCTAATTTTACCTATAGGTCCATTACGTTGTTTACCTAAAATTATTTCTGCTACTCCTTTCATATTACTGTTTTCATTATATATTTCATCTCTATAAATAAAAATAACTAAATCTGCATCTTGTTCAATAGAACCTGATTCACGTAAATCAGAATTAATAGGTCTTTTATCTGATCTTTGTTCTAAACTTCTATTTAATTGTGATATTGCTATTACAGGTATTTTTAATTCTTTAGCTAAAGATTTTAAAGATCGAGAAATTTCTGCTATTTCAATAGTACGATTATCTGATAATGACGGAACTCTCATTAATTGAAGATAATCAATCATAATCATACTTAAACCTTTGTTTTCTTTAAAAATTCTTCTAGCTCTTGATCTTAATGAAATTGGTGTTAATTCTGATGAATCGTCAATATAAATATTTTTTTTTTTTAATAAAATTTTTATAGTGTTAGATATTTTTGACCAATCGTTATCATTTAATATTCCTGTTCGTATACGAGTTTGATCTACTCTTGACATTGATGATAACATTCTTATCATTATTTGCTCTACTGTCATTTCTAAACTAAATATTAATACTGGTTTATTTTCTTTAATTGAAGCGTTTTCACAAATATTCATTGCAAAAGTTGTTTTTCCCATAGAAGGTCTAGCAGCTATTATAATTAAATCAGATTTTTGAAATCCATAAGTTTTATTATCTAAATCTCTATATCCACTTGAAACACCAGTAATATTATTTTTTGGATTTTTATATAAGAATTCTATTTTATTTACTATATTTTCTAAAATATTTTCAATTTTTTTGGGCCCTATATAATTATTAATTCTTTTTTCTGATATTTGAAATACTAAAGATTCAGCTATATCTAGTAAATCATCACTACTTCTACCTTTTGTATTATAACCAATATCAGCTATTTCTTTTGCAACTGTTATCATTTCTCTAATTATTGCTTTTTCCCTAACAATATTAGCATAAGCATCTATATTTGATATACTAGGTGTGTTTTGTGATAAATCAGCTAAATAAGTAAAACCACCAGAAATATCTAATTTTTTTTTTTGTTCTAAAGATTCAGATATAGTAATTAAATCAATTGGTTTTTTTAATTCTAATAAAAATTGCATTTCATTAAAAATTAAACGATGTGCATAAATAAAAAAATCATTACTAATTAAAATATCAGATACATTTTCCCATTTATTATTATCAAGCATTAATCCACCAAGAACGGATTGTTCTGCTTCTAATGAATAAGGTGGTTTTTTAATAACTGATTTATTTAATTCAAATAAATTTGATTTTTGGTATTTTTTTGTTTTTAACATATAAATTATGTTTACCTATTAACATTAATAATTTAAATATATAAAAATGTAATAAATAATTAAACTTAATTATTTATTTAAAATAAATTTTATTAATTTATTTAAAATTTATTTTAAATTTTTAAATATTGAATTTATATATTTATTATATTATAGTTTATTTTTTACTTAAATTTAATTTATTTATGAATATCTTGTACTAAATTTGTTTCTTCTATAGACCATTTAGGTTTTACCAAAATAGATAAATTATCATTAATATTATAATTAAATCTAAAAATACCTGCATATGCTATCATAACTGAATTATCAGTACAAAATTCTTTTTTTGCATATACTAATTTACAATTTATTTTATCTACCATTTTTTGCATTTTAAGACGTAATGATTTATTAGAACTCACACCTCCTGCAATAATAAGTTTATTATATCCTGTGATATTAAGAGCTCTTTGAGATTTTAATACTAATGTATCTATTATAGCATCTTCAAATGCTAAAGCTATATCAGCTTTTTTTTGTTCATTACAATTTTTGTTATTGATAATTTTAGTAACATGTGTTTTTAAACCAGAAAAACTAAATTCTAATCCAGGTGTTTTTAACATTGGTCGTGGAAAAAAATAATTTCCTGATGTACCGAATTTTGCTAACTTTTCTAACATTTTACCCCCTGGATAATCTAATCCAAGAAGTTTAGCTATTTTATCAAAAGCTTCTCCTGCTGCATCATCTATACAATCTCCTAAAATTTTATATAATCCTATACCTTTTGCTAAAATTAATTGAGTATGACCACCTGAAACTATTAAAGCAATAAAAGGAAATGTAGGTTTATTTTTTCCAATCATTGGAGATAATAAATGCCCTTCAATATGATTTATTGCAATAGAAGGTATTTTTAATGTATAAGCCAATGACTTTCCTACAACAGCTCCAATCATTAAAGAACCAATAAGTCCAGGTCCTGCAGTATATGCTATACAATTTATATCATTGTATTTTAGTAAAGATTTTAAAAACAATTCTGTTATTATTTTTTTTAATTTTAATATATGATATCTTGAAGCTAATTCTGGAACAACTCCTCCATAATAATTATGTATTTTTTGACTATATTGAATATTATCAATTAAACCTTTTTGTGTATCATATAAAGATACACATGTTTCGTCAAATGATGTTTCAATGCCTAATATTATCATTTTTTAAAATACCATGTTGTGTTAACTTTATATAATTAAAAAATTTAATTATAATATATTATATATAATTAAATTGTATTTATTTTAAAAAATTAAATAAATAATAAATTAAGGAAATTATAAATGCCATCAATTATGATTTATGAAAATGAACCATTTGAATTAGCATTAAGAAGATTTAAACGTTCTTGTGAAAAAGCAGGCATAATATCTGAATTTCGTAAAAGAGAATTTTATGAAAAACCCACTACTGAAAGAAAAAGAGCCAAATCTTCTGCTATTAAACGTCATATGAAAAAAATATCAAGAAATAATTTAAGAAAAAAACGTTTATATTAAAAAATAATATATAATATATTTAAAACTAGTATTAGTAATAATAATTATTTTTTAAAATAAATACTAGTTTTTAAATATTTTTTATTTTAACATTAAAATTAATTATTATTTTAAAAAAATGTCTTATAAAATTAATAAAATTTTTATAAACAAATTATTAAATCTAACAAATATTGTTGATATTATAGGATCTAAAATTAATTTAAAAAAAAAAGGTAAATATTTAAAAGCTATTTGTCCTTTTCATAATGAAAATAATCCTTCTTTTTTTGTAAATAATGAAAAACAATTTTATCATTGTTTTGGTTGCGGATCACATGGAAATGTAATAGATTTTTTAATGAATTTTGAAAAAATAGAATTTATTGATTCAATAGAAGAGCTTGCATTATATCAAAATATGGAAATTATTTATGAAAATATTGATAATCATTACAAAAAAGAAATTTTAATTAAAAATATTTTATATAAATTAATGAATGAAATAAATAAATTTTACAATAAATTATTAATTACAAAAAAATTTATAAAAGCAAATAAATATCTCAAATATAGAGGAATTAATTCTTCTGTATTAAATTCTTTTTCTATAGGATTTTCACCTCCAGGTAATAATATCATTAATTTTTTTAAAAAATATAGATTACCAATTGAAATTATAAAAAAAACAGGATTATTATTTAAAAATAAAAAAGGTTTATTATATGATATGTTTAGAGAAAGAATTATGTTTCCAATTAGAAATAATAAAGGTTTTGTAGTAGGTTTTGGAGCAAGATCATTAAATAATTATAGTCCAAAATATTTAAATTCACCTGAAACAGAAATTTTTAATAAAAGTAATCAATTATATGGTTTGTATGAAATTAAAAAAAATAAATATAACTTTCCTATGATATTAATAGTTGAAGGTTATATGGATGTTTTAACATTAACTCAATTTGGAATATTATATTCAGTATCATCTTTAGGTACTTATACAAATAAAGATAATATTAAATTATTATATAGATTAACAGATCATATAATATGTTGTTATGATGGTGATACTGCAGGAAAAATAGCTGCTTGGAAATTTCTTAAAAAATCTTTATCATATTTATATGATAATCGTAAAATAAGTTTTATGTTTATTCCATATGGAGAAGATCCAGATTCGTTAATTAGAAAAATAGGTAAAAAAGAATTTGAAAATAGAATTTTTAATTCTATACCTTTATCAAAATTTTTATTTGAAATTTTATTAATAAAATCAGATTTAAATACTTATGAAGGTAAAACAAAATTTGTTAAATTATCTTTAAATTTAATTAATCAAATTCCATGTCCAATATTACGTTTATTTTTAAGAAAAGAATTAGGAAAAAAAACTGGAATTATTGATGATTTTAAATTAATTCAATTAATAAAAATAAAGAAAAATAAAAATCATTATATTTATAATCACAATATTAAAAAAAATATTTTAAAAACTTTATTAGGTTTAATTATTCAATATCCTAAACTTTCTTTTAATGTTTTAAAATTAAATACAATTGAAAAATATAATAAACCAGGTATAAAATTATTTATAGAAATAGTTAAAATATGTAATTTATTACCTAAAATAAATACAGGACAATTATTAGAAAATTATCGTTATAGTAAATTTTACTTATATCTTAAAAAATTAGCAATTTGGAATCATATGATCACTGATGAAATGATTAAAATAACTTTTTTAGATGCTTTATCTAATCTATATAATTCAATAATAAAAGAAAAATTAGAATTTTTAATTAATAAAGGAAGAAATAATATTTTAACTTCTAAAGAAAAAAAAAAAATATGGTATTTAAATAAATCTTTAATAAAATTTTAAAAATTTAATATTAAAAATATAATTTGTAATTAATAAAATTTATTTAAATAAATTGGATATGATATTATGAATAAAAAAATAAAATTTAAAATCAATTTACTTATTAAACATGGTAAACAACAAGGTTATTTAACTTTTTCACATATAAATCACAATATTAAAGATTATTTTAAAAAAAATAATAATATAAAAAATATAATTAATATTATTAATAAAATTGGAATAAAAATTATAGAAAAAGATATTCATTCAAATAAAATAATTTTAAATAAAAAAAATCATTATAATAAAAGTATATTAAAAGAATCATATAAATATATTTCAAATTCAGATTATGATATATATAAAACTAATGATGCAATAAGAATGTATATGAAAGAAATGGGAACGGTTGATTTATTAAATCGTGAACAAGAAATTAATATTGCTAAAAGAATAGAAGATGGAATCAATCAAGTTAAAATATCTATATCTGAATATCCAAATACTATAATTTATATATTAAAAAAATATAAACAAATTAAATCTGGTAAAATAAAATTTACTGATATTGTATCAAATATAATTGATAAAAATTTTAAAGAATTATTTTGTATTAATAATATTAAAAATGAATTATCAAAAACAGAAAAATATTTATTAAATGATACAGAAGAAAATAATAATAAAAACAAAGAAAAAATAAATCATTTTAATAAAATTAATTTTGAAATAACAAATAAAAAATTTATAGAATTAAGTATACAAAATAAAATAACAAAAAGTATAATAAAAAAATATGGAAGAGATCATTATAAATCTTCAATAGAGATTAAAAATTTATCTAATATATTTAAACAATTTAAATTAGTGCCTAAACAATTTGATTTTATTGTAAATAATATTAGTATGATTATGAATAAAATAAAAATACAAGAAAGTATAATAATGAATTTATGTATTTATAAGTGTAAAATGCCAAAAAAACTTTTTATTAAAATATATAATTATAATAATAAACATTTAGATTGGTTTAAATATGCTCTTTCTTTTAATAAATCTTGGTCAATTAATTTAAAAAAAATACATAAAAATATAAATATTAATATATTTGAATTAAAAAAAATTGAAAAAAAAACAAAACTAACAATAAAACAATTAAAAGATATAAATAGACGTATTTTTATAGGTAAAACAAAGATTATAACAGCAAAAAGAGAAATGGTTGAATCAAATCTTCGTCTTGTTATTTCTATAGCTAAAAAATATATAAATAGAGGATTACAATTTTTAGATCTGATTCAAGAAGGTAATATAGGATTAATGAAAGCTGTAGATAAATTTGAATATAAGCGTGGTTATAAATTTTCTACTTATGCAACATGGTGGATACGACAAGCAATTACAAGATCAATTGCTGATCAAGCGCGTACAATACGAATACCAGTTCATATGATTGAAACTATAAATAAATTAAATAGAACGTCAAGACAAATTATTCAAGAATTAGGTAGAGAACCAACACCTGAGGAATTATCTGAAAGAATGATGATTTCAGAAGATAAAATAAGAAAAGTTTTAAAAATTGCTAAAGAACCTATTTCTATGGAAACACAAATGGGAAATGATGAAGATTCACATTTAGGTGATTTTATTGAAGACAATAATATTGAATTACCATTAGATTCTGCTACATCAGATAGTTTAAAGTATGCTACAAATAACATTTTGTCAGGTCTTACTGTTAGGGAAGCTAAAGTTTTACGTATGAGATTTGGAATAGATATGAATACAGATCATACTTTAGAAGAAGTTGGTAAAAAATTTGAAGTTACAAGAGAAAGAATTCGTCAAATAGAAGCAAAAGCTTTACGTAAATTACGCCACCCTAGTAGATCAGAAATATTGAGAAGTTTTTTAGATGATTAAAAATTAATAATTTAAATAAATTAAAAAATTATTATTAAAGTAACTATTTAAATTTTTTTAAAAGGTATGAATTTTGAATAAAACTAAAATTAAAATTAATAATTTTATTTATAAAATTATTGATAAAGAAATTTTATTAGGGAATAAATATATAAAAACTAGATTTCCTCCTGAGCCGAATGGTTATTTGCATATAGGTCATGCTAAATCTATATGTTTAAATTTTGGTATTGCAAAATATTATAATGGAAAATGTCATCTTCGTTTTGATGATACAAATCCATCTAAAGAAAATATCAAATATATTAATTATATTAAAAAAGATATTAATTGGTTAGGATTTAAATGGAATGGAAATATTAAATATTCATCTGATTATTTTTATGAAATGAAAGAATTTGCCATAAATCTAATTCAAAAAGGCTTAGCTTATATAGATCAATTATCTATTATAGAAATAAAAAGATATCGTGGAACATTAACAAAACATGGAAAAAATAGTCCCTATAGAAATAGAAGTATTAAAGATAATTTAGATCTTTTTATAAAAATGAAAAATGGTGAATTTAAAGAAAATAGTATGTGTTTAAGAGCAAAAATTGATATGTCTTCACCTTTTATTATAATGAGAGATCCTGTTTTATATAGAATAAAATTTAATAGTCATCATCAAACTGGAAATAATTGGTGTATTTACCCAATGTATGATTTTGCTCATTGTATTTCGGATTTATTAGAAGGAATAACTCATTCTTTATGTACTTTAGAATTTCAAAATAATAGAGTTTTATATAATTGGATTTTAAAAAATATATCTACAAATAAAATTATTCCAAAACAGTATGAATTTTCTAAATTAAAAATAAATAATACAATAACATCTAAAC
The DNA here is from genome assembly GCA_051307355.1 of Candidatus Makana argininalis. Classification (GTDB taxonomy): domain Bacteria; phylum Pseudomonadota; class Gammaproteobacteria; order Enterobacterales; family Enterobacteriaceae; genus Makana; species Makana argininalis_D. Next base: position 123,217 of record JBPPLQ010000001.1, on the reverse strand, counting down.
GTTATTTAAATTATATTATTAAAAAAAAACTTGTTAAAAGTTGGGATGATCCTAGATTACCTACAATTTCTGGACTTAGGCGTCGTGGTTATACATCAAAATCAATACGTAATTTTTGTAAAATAGTTGGAATTTCAAAACAAGAAAGTTATATAAGTCTATCTGTTTTAGAAAATTGTGTAAGAAAAGATTTAAATGTAAACGCAATACGTGCAATGGCTGTTGTAAATCCAGTTAAGTTAATTATTGAAAGTTTAAAATTTGGTTATGAAAAAATTATTTATATGAAAAATCATCCTAACAAACCAGAAATGGGAATAAGAAAAGTTTTATTTAGTAGAGAAATTTTTATAAATAAAAATGATTTTAAAGAAAAACCAAATATTGGGTATTATAGATTATCTATAGGTAAAGAAGTTCGTTTAAGGTATTCTTATATAATAAGAGCTAAATCTTTTATTAAAGATAAATATGGTAATATTTCTACTATATTTTGTTGTCATGATCCTAATTCTTTTAATAAAAAATATAATAAAACAAGAAGAATTAAAGGTATAATTCATTGGGTTTCTGTTAAAAAAAATTTACCAATAGAATTTAGAATTTATGATAAATTATTTATTAAAAAAAACCCAAATTGTTATAAGGATTGTATAAATTATTTTAATACAAAATCTATTAAAATATTTAATGGTTTTGCTGAATACAGCATATCAAATATTAATATAAATAAAAATATTCAATTTGAAAGAGAAGGTTATTTTTATGCTGATATTAAAAAATTTTCACTCAAAAATCCTGTGTTTAATTTAACAACAAAAATTAAATCAAGAATTAAAAAATTATAATTAATTTAATTTTAAAATTAATATATATTCATCTCTTTATTAATTTGATTAATCCAAATTTTTATTCTTGAATATGTAAGCTCAGGTTGTGTATCTTCATCAATAGCTAAACCGATAAAATATTTATTTTTAACTAAACATTTAGAATGTGTAAAACTATATCCTTTAGTTGACCAATTACCAACAATATTAGCTCCTCTTAATTTAATAATATTTCCTAATATTCCCATTGCGTCACAAAAATATTCTGGATAATTTTTTTGATCACCACATCCAAATATAGAACAAATTTTATTTTTAAAATTAATTTTTTTAATAATTGGAAAAAAATCATCCCAATCACATTGCGCTTCACCATAATACCATGTAGAAATTCCTAATAATATTTTATCATATTTTTCTATATCTTTTTTATAACTTTCAGATATATTATATATATCAGATCTTTTTTTTCCTAAAATATTACTAATCATATGAGCTATTTTTTCAGTATTTCCAGTATCACTGCCATAAAAAATACCTATTTTAGACATAAAATTTAATCCATTTATTAATATTAATATTTATTTTGTAATATTTTTTAAAAAATATTTTTTAGTTTTAATAAATAGTATATAATATTTCATTATTTTAATAAATTTAAATATTAAAAAATTTATTAAAGTTTTTAATTAAATTTGTTTATTTGATAAATTTTATATGTTAAATATTGAATTAGAAAATTTAGTAAATAAAAAACTTTTTAATAAATCAATAAAAGATTATTGTCCAAATGGATTACAAATAGAAGGATGTAAAGAAGTAAAAAAAATAATCACAGGAGTAACTGCTTGTAAAACTTTATTAGATATAGCTGTTGAAAAAAAAGTTGATGCAATTATAGTTCATCATGGTTATTTTTGGAAAAACGAAAATATTAAAATATTAGGAATAAAACGTAATCATTTTAAAAAAATATTAGTTAATAATATTAATGTATATACATGGCATTTACCTTTAGATTATAATACTAAATTTGGAAATAATGTACAATTGGCAAATATTTTAAAAATAAATACAATTAACTTTATTAACCCTTTAGTATTAAAAGGACAACTTAGTAAATCATTTAGTGGTAAAGAATTAAAAAACAAATTAGAAATTGATTTAAATAATAATATTTTTCATTATGGCAAAACAGGTACTAATTTAATAAAAACAGTAGCTTTATGTTCTGGAAGTGGGCAAAAATTTATTGAAATTATTTTAAATAAAAAAATAGATGCTTTTATTACAGGAGATAAATCTGAACAATGTGTTAATTTTGCTAAAGAAAATAAATTACATTTATATTCAACTGGGCATTATGCTTCAGAAAAATTTGGAATAAAATCATTAGGTGAATGGTTATTTAAAAAATATCATTTTGATGTATCTTTTATTGATATTCCAAACCCTGCTTAATTATTTTAATTTTTATAAAAAACTTGATTATATAAAAATATTATGTATTAATTATATTAATAATATTTTTTATATTTTTAATATATTAAAATTATATATATAATAATTATTATAAACGGGAGTGGCGAAAATGGAAGACGCATCAGATTTAGATTCTGACGCTTAAATGCATGCGAGTTCAAATCTCGCCTTCCGTAATTTGGGGTATAGCCAAGAGGAAAGGCAGCGGGTTTTGATCCCGTCATTTCCCAGGTTCGAATCCTGGTACCCCAGAATATTTATATTTTAAATATATTTAAAGCTACGTAGCTCAGTTGGTAAGAGCACAGCACTCATAACGCTGAGGTCACAGGTTCAATTCCTGTCGTAGCTAAATAATTCATTTATTTAATAATTTATTTTTACAAATTTTTTATATTTTTAAATTTTATTAAACATTATGTAATTAATAAATTAAATAATTAATTTAAATTTAAAATAAAGAGAAATTAATTTCTAATAAAATGTTTATAATATATCATTCAAATAGTACAGATATGCTTAAAATAATTATTTCTTTAATAATATCTTATAAAAAAAAAAATATTGACCCTTTACAACCAGAAATAATTGTAGTTGAAAATAAAAATATTTCTCAATGGATAAAAATACAATTATCAGAAGAGCTGGGTATATATGCAAATATAAAATTTATCACTATTTCTAAATTTATATGGACTATGATTTCAAATTTATTAACTAAAATTAAATATAAATATGTTTATAATAACTCAATTATGACATGGAATATTATGTCTTTAATACCTAATATTATAAATAATAAATATTTTTTAAAAATAAAATTTTTATTAAATAATAATGATATTTTAAAAAAATTTAAATTTTCTAATACATTATCTTATATATTTAGTCAATATCTAATATATCGTCCAGATTGGTTAAAATCATGGATACAAGGTAAATTAGTTAATGGTTTAAATGAAGCACAAATTTGGCAATCTTTGTTATGGAGAAAGTTAATAAAAAATAAATTAAATTTTAATGAATTAATTTTACAAAATTATGAAAATTTTGATAATATTAAAACAATTATAAAAAAAAAAAAAAAAAAAAATATCAAATTACCTCATAGAGCATTTATTTTCGGAATATCTGCAATGCCTCCTATTTATATAAAATTATTAGAATTATTAGGAAATTATATGGATATTCACAATATGATTATAAATCCTTGTAAATATTATTGGGGTGATATAGAAAATTTAAATTTTTTTGAAAAAATAATAAATAAATATATAAAGCAAAATAATACAATAATATCTGTAAATAATAAGAAAAAAAATAAATTTTTAAAAAATATAAATAAATTTAATTTAGAAAATTATTTTCTTTCTTCTTGGGGAAAAAAATGCAAAGAATATATACATTTAATCTCAAATTTAAATAGAATTATAGAAATCAATGCATTTATTAAACCTAATAAAAATAATATTTTACATTTAATAAAGAAAGATATTTTTTTTTTAAAACATTATTCATATGAAAATAAAAAAAATATTTTTAATAAAACAATTACAAAAAGAATGATTAAAATTATAGATTATTCTATTAGTATTAATTCATGTAATAGTTATTATCAAGAAATAAAAATTTTATATAATAAATTATTGTTTTTAATTTCTAAAGACTCAACATTAAAACCCCAAGATATTATTGTAATGGCTCCAAATATAAATAATTATTTACAAGCTATTAAATCTATATTTGGATATTATAAATCAAAAAATAATTTACCATTTTATGTTTCAGATATTATATCAAAAAAAATTAATTCCATTTCAAAAGCTTTTATTACATTATTAAATATACCATTTATTAAATTATCTATAACAGAAATCTTAAAATTATTAGAAGTAAAATCTATATCATATAAATTTAATATAAAAAATAAAGAAATTGATATATTAAAAAAATGGATATTAGAATCAGGTATTAAATTAGAATTAGATGAAGAAAAAAAAACTAATACATTAGTTTCTAATTCTAATAATTTAAATTCCTGGAATTTTGGGTTTAATAGAATGTTTTTAGGTTATGCAATGAAAAGTAATTGTGGTTATTGGAATAAAATTCTTCCATATGATAAAATATATGGATTATCATCAGTTTTACTAAGTAATTTTTATGATTTCATAAATAATATTAAATATTTTAAAAAAAAACTTTTAAAACCTAAAAAAGTAAAATCTTGGTTTTCAGTTTCTAATATGATTATATCATCTTTTTTTTGTGCAACTTCTGATGAAGAAAAAGATGTTTTAATACTTATTAAAAACAAATGGAAAAAAATATTAAAAAATTGTTCAAAATCTGAATTTAAAGAAAAAATTTCTGTAAAATTAATTAAAGAAGAATTATTTAATATATTAAATAAAGAAAAAATAATAAATAATTTTTTATTTGGAAAGATAAATTTTTGTAATATAAAATCTATGTGTTCTATAAACTTTAGAATCGTATGTATATTAGGAATTAATGATAATATTTTTATAAAAAATAAATATAAAAATATTTTTAATTTAATGTATAATTATCCAAGAATTGGTGATAAAAATATTTTAGAAGATTATAATTATATTTTTTTAGAATCTATGTTATCTGCAAAAGATATTTTTTATATTAGTTTTATTGGAAATGATATTAAAAATAATAATATTAATACTACTTCTAGATTTGTAAATAAATTACTTGATTATATATCAAATAATTTTTATATTGAAGGAGATAAATATTTAGATGAAACAAAAATGGTTAATAATGTTATAAAACATATTTTTAAATTTCATGATAAGAAAATTTTTTTAAAACATAATGTATTTTATTTTAAAAAAAAGAATTTTTATTTTAAAAAAAATTTTATAAAATTAAAAAATGATTTATCTGTAAAATCAAAATTATTATTGAATTTTGAAAATAAAATATTAAAATTAGAAGATATGCTTATATTTTATAAAAATCCTATTAAAACATGGTTTATTAATAATTTAGAAATTTATTTTCATAAATCATATATAGAAATTTTATATCAAAAAGATTATATAAATAATATTTTTACAACCTTTAAAGTTAAAGAAAAAATATTAAATTTAATGATGAAAAAAAAAAATATAATTAAAATATTTAATGAAATTAAATTTTCTGGATTATTACCATATGGAATTTTTGGAGAAATATTTTTTTTAGAACAATATAATAAATTAATTAATTTGTATCAAAACATTAAAATATTTAATATATTTAAAAAAAAATATTTAGAAATATGTTTAAATTTTAAAAATATTACTATTATAGGATGGATTTATTATTTTAATAATAATGGAATAATTAAATGGAGTGCTAAAAAAAAAACAATGAAAGATGGTGTACTTTTTTGGATAGAACATTTAATTTATTGCGCATCTGGTGGAAAAAAAAACAGTATAATGTTTTTTATAAATGGAGAATGGAATTTCGATAATGTTAAAAAAATAAAAGCTAAAAAATTATTAATGTACTATATTTTAGGTTATTTTAAAGGAATTTTAGAACCTTTATTATTATTTTATACCGCAAGTAATATATGGAAAAAATATTGCTATAATAATTTAACTAAAGATTTAAATAGAAATATTAATATTAAAAAAAAGGTTAAAGAAAAAATAATAAAATATTTTTATCAAAAAAAAGAATTATATTCTGAATATAATGATATTTATATTAAAAAAATTATTAAGCATTTAAATAAAAAAAATATAAATGAAATGATTTTTTTATTTGAAAAATATTTGTTACCAATGTTAAAATTTAATAAAGTATAAATCTTTATTAAAATATAAAACAATAGATAAAAAATTACATTTTATGATTAAAAATATCTTTAATTCAATTGAATTTCCGTTATGTGGTAATACATTAATAGAAGCATCCGCAGGAACAGGTAAAACTTATACTATATCTATATTATATTTACGCTTAATTTTAGGAATGATAAGTAAAAATAATTTTCAACCACTAAAAGTAAATAAGATATTAATCGTAACATTTACAGAATTAGCAAAAAATGAGATTAAAAATCGTATAATTGAAAATATAAATTTATTATATAATGCATGTATTAAAAAAAAAAGTAATAATTATATAATTTTAAAATTATTTAAAAAAATTAAAAATATTGAAATAGCTAAATTATTATTAAAAATAGCTAAAAATAAAGTCAATGAATTATCTGTTTACACAATTCATGGATTTTGTAAAAAAATTTTAAATAAAAATATTGTTGAACCTGGTATTATATTTAATAAAAATATAATAAAAGATGAAACAAATTTACAATATAAAGCAATTTATTATTTTTGGGAAAATAATTTTTCTGTTTTACCTTATAATATAGCTATTTTAATTAAAAAATATTGGAAAAATAAAAAAAATTTTTTAGTTGATATATTACCATATTTAAATATAAATACAAATAAAATATTTTATTTTAAAAAAAAATATTGTTCAATAATACAAATATATAAAAAAACAATTTCAAATATTAATTTATTAAAAAAAAATTGGATAAAATTTTCTTCATTTAGAAAATTTATATATACATCTAAAATAAATAAAAAAATTTATAATAAAAAAAATATAATTAGATGGTTAAGTAAAATTGATAAATGGTCTAATGAACCTACAATTAATGATATAGTTCCAAATGAATTATTAAAATTTAAAATATCAACTTTATTAAAAAATAACATGATAAATAATAATAAAAATTATATTTTATTTAATATAATTGAAAATTATTATTTAAATAATAAATCAATAAAAGAAAAAATTTTTTTTCTTGCTATTTCAAAAATTAAAAAATATATCACAAAAGAAAAAAATCGAAAATCAGAAATTAGCTTTAATGATTTAATTATTATTTTGGAAAATATTATTAAAGGTAAATTTGGATCAAAGTTATCAAATAAAATACGTGAATTATACCCAGTAGCAATAATTGACGAATTTCAAGATACAGATTTAAAACAATATAATATTTTTAAAAAAATATATCTAGGATGTAAAAATTGTTTTTTTTTACTTATAGGAGATCCTAAACAATCTATTTATGGTTTTAGAGGTGCTGATATTTTTACATATATTAAAGCTAAAAATGAAATAAATAATAAATATACACTTGATATTAATTGGCGCTCTTCTAAAGGAATGATAAATGCTGTTAATAATTTATTTACTTTATTGTCAAATCCATTTATTTTAAAAGAAATTTCATTTATACCGTTAAAATATTCTAACGAAAATAAAAAATTAAAATTAATAGTAAATAATAAAATTTACCCTTCTATGAATATTTGGATGCAGCCTGATAGTATAGTTAATTCAAATGAATATAAAAAATATATGTCTAATAAATGTGCAAATACTATTTTTACTTGGTTATATTCTTCAAATAAAAAAAACACATGGATAGAAGGACATTTTGGTAAAAAATATATTCAAGCTTCTGATATTACAATAATAGTACGAAATAGTAATGAAGCTAATATAATTAGTAATGAATTATCAAAATTTAACATTTCATCTATTTTTATATCTAAAAGTGAAAATATATTTAAATCTAAAGAATCAATTGATTTAATGTGGATATTAAAAGCTGTATTATATAATAATACTTCATATATTAAAAGAGCTTTAATAACAGATATTATTGGTTTTGATTTTAATAAAATAAAAAATTTAAATAAAAATACAAATTTACTATATTATCATTTAAATAAATTTATTAAATATAGAATAATATGGCAAAAATATGGTATATATACTATGATAAAAGAATTAATACAAGATTATAAAATTAAGAAAAATCTTTTATTTATAAAAGAAGGTGAAAAAAAATTAACAAATTTAATTAATTTAGGAGAACTCTTACAAGAAGAATCAATATATTTAGAAAATAAATTATCAATAATTAGATTATTGGAAGAAAAAATATATTCACCTAATAAATATTTTAAAAATAAACAATCAATTTTAGAAAATAATATAAATTTTGTTAATATAATTACTGTACATAAATCAAAAGGTTTAGAATTTCCAATAGTTTTTTTACCATTTATTGCAGATTATAGAATTAAAAAAAATACTTCTTATTTTAATATTTTAGATTCAAAATTTTTAATAAATAAAATAGATACTGATAGACTTTCAGAAGATTTAAGAATTTTATATGTTTCTTTAACAAGATCAATATATCATTGTAGTATAGGAATATCATCTTTACATAAAGGAAAAAAAAGAAAAACAAATAATAATAGTGTTCATAAAAGTGCTATTGGTTATTTAATTCAAAATGGTATTTGTGGTGATGTTAAATTTTTAGAAAATAAAATAAAAATTTTAGTTAAAAAATCTAAAGGTGATATTATAATAAGTACAACAAAATATTTTAATAATGAAAAATATTCATGTGATTTAAATAAACTAATAAAATTTAAAAAAAAAAAAATTATTAATATTAATCAACACCATTATACTATTATTAGTTATTCTTCATTAAACTCAAATTTACAATATACTAAAAAAACTACTTTACCTAATATAAATATCTTTAATCATTTTAAAAAAAAAAAAAAAAACTTGAAGATTTAAATCAACATACATTTCCTATTGGAAAAATCACAGGTAATTTTTTACATATTTTACTCAAAAAGATAGATTTTAAAAAAAAAATCAATAGTGCATTTTTAAATACACTAATGAATAATAAAAATATAGATATAATTTGGAAAAATGTAATAATTAAATGGATCAATAATATTATTTATTGTTCTTTAGATAATAAACAGATGTCGCTCAAAAATATAACATTAGAAAATAGATGCAACGAACTATCTTTTTATATTCCTATTAACGATTTTTTTTTTACTGATGAATTAGAAAATATATGTAAAAAATATGATCCCATTACTAATAAATGTATAAATATAAATTTTCCAAAAGTAAAAGGAATGCTTAAAGGATTCATAGATTTGGTTTTTAGATGGAATAAAAAATATTATATTTTAGATTATAAATCTAATTGGCTTGGAAAAAACGAAAAATATTATAATATTCTAAATATAGAAAAAACTATTATTAAAAATAGATATGATTTACAATATCAAATTTATACATTAGCTATTCATCGTTTTTTAAAACAAAAATTAAATAATTATGATTATAATAAAGATTTTGGTGGTGTATATTACTTATTTGTAAGAGGTATAAATAATTTAAATAAAAATAATGCCATTTTTTATTGTAAACCTAATTTTAAATTAATACATTACATAGATAATTTATTAATTTAATAATTTTATAAATTAAATTAATTTAATATTAAAATTATGAAAAATATAATTAAAGAATTTATAAAGTTAAATTTATTAAAATCTTTAGATATTAATTTTGCTAAAACTATTGCTAAAATATCTCAACCATCTTTAATGTTTGTAAGTGCTTGTCTTAGTTATTATACAAGAAAAGGTTATACTTATATTCCATTAAGAATATTTTTTTCTAATAAAATGTTTAATGGTCATATTAACAATTCTTTAATAAAATCTATTAAAAAAATTTGTTTTTCATCCACAAAAGAACTTAAAAAGAAATTACTTTTATATAAAGCTGTAAGTAATGGATCAAATAATACTCCTATAATTTTATATAAAAGAAAATTATATATAAATAGAATGTGGAAAAAAGAAATTTATGTATTAAATTTTTTTAAAAAAAATATAATTAAAAAAATTACAGATTATAATAAAATAATTAAAATACTAGATATATATTTTGTTAATAAAAATTATTTTACTAATTGGCAAAAAATTGCTGCTTTTATTTCAATAACTAATCATTCTTCTATTATATCAGGCAAACCTAGAACAGGAAAAACATATACTTTATTTAAAATATTAATTTGTTTAATTAAATTAAATAAAAAACCAATTAGAATAATATTATCATCTAATAATTCTAAATCTGTACATAATTTAAATAAAAATATTAAATTTTACAAAAAAAATTTAAATTTAACTCATTATAAAAAAAAACAAATACCTAAAATAGCTATAAATATTAATACATTGATTAATAAAAATAATATTAAATTTTATTTAAAAAATAAATTTTTAAAATTTTTACATGCAGATGTAATTATTATAGATGAAGCATCAATGATAAATTTATCAACAATGTATAATTTAATTTCAATTATATCTCCAAAAACTAGAATAATTTTATTTGGAGATAGCACTCATATATGTTCTGTGAAACCAGGATCAATTTTTTATGATATATGTAAAATAGCTAATACTTTTAATAAATTAATTTTTAATTCATCTATACTAAAATTATCAAATTTTAATATAGATATAAAAATAAAAAAAAAATTTAAATTATTTTCAAAAAAATTATATTTACTTCGTAAAAATTACATATTTAAAAAATACTTTGATATAAATAATTTATCATATGCAGTCAATTATGGGAAATATAAGTATTTTTTAAAATTACTAAAATCTAAAAAATGTAAAAACATTTCTTATAATGCAATAAAAAAAAAACAAGATTATAATAACATGATATTTGATTGTATTGAAAATTATAAATTTTATTTAAATAAAATTAAACAAAAATCATCAATAAAATCTATTTTTAAATCATTTTATAATTTTAGATTATTATGTTGTATTAAAAAAGGTATTTATGGATCTGATTTTATTAATAAATTAATAGAAATATTAATTATTAAAAAAAAATTAGTGAAAATAAAAAATTCAAAAAAAGAATATAATGGAAAACCAATTATTTTTACTGAAAATTCAAATTATTTAGAAATATATAAAAATGATATTGGTATTATTATGTTTGATAATAAAAAAAATATCAATATTTTTTTTTTAAAAAAAAATAAAATTATTAAAAAAGAAAAAATATTTTTTTTACCAAAATATGAAACTGCATTTGCTGTTCTAATACAAACATCAACAAGTTATGATTTTAATCAAACTTCATTATTATTACCTAATAATACTTTACCATGTTTAACAAAAGAATTAATTTATACTGCAATAAATAGTTCTAAAAAAAAATTTTTAATATACTCAACAAATAAAATTTTACATTATTCTATAAAATCAAAATTAAATTTAAATTTTTAAAAAAATTTCAATTTAATTTTAAAAACATTTTTTAAAAAATGTATTTTAAAAATATAATTAATATAATATATAATATTGTATTAATTATATTCATTATTTAAGTTTTATATTTATTTTAATATTTTTTATTTTTTGTTTTTATTTTTAATTTTAATTTTATTTTTATAAAATAAAAAATTAATCATTTTTTTTTCTATAAATTTTAAATGATAAATATTTTTAGTACTTAATTTATTTTCATTTATCAAAATTGTTTGTTTTTTTTTCCATATATTCCATGCTTTTTTAGATATATTATCAAAAATTTTTTTACCTAAAGAACCTGGATATAATTGATAATCTTGTTTTTCTGATAAAATATTAAGAAATTTGCAAAAAATTTTTTTAATCATTTTATTAATATTTTTTATTTAATTTGTGATTAATATAATTTAATATATTTTATAAATATTTTTTAATTATTTATTTTTTAATATATTAAAATTTTATATTTTAAATAATTTATTTATAAAATCTTTAAATAAATAACTCAATAAGAAAATTAAGGAATAATCTACCAAAATTTGTTACAGTCCAATATATATTATCTTCATTTATATATTTTTTCTTTATTGCTTTGTTTATTGATTTTCTTATCTTTATTTCTTTTATTCCTGTAAAATAATAAAATTCAGAACGTATAATAGGGTCTAACAGTCTAAATCTATTCATAAAATATTCTATAATTAAATTGTAAGAATTAACATTGTATATTTTATATATATAGTTTTTGTTCATATAATTATTAATGTTACTAGATTTTATTGTTCTAATTACTGTTCTATCTTTTAATGTAATTTTACCATGAGCACCACAACCAATTCCAATATAATCTCCAAATTTCCAATAATTAATATTATGTTTACATTCAAATCCTAGTTTAGAATAACTTGATATTTCATATTGAATATAACCTGATTTTTTTAAAATACTATTACCTATGTTATACATATTCCAAATATTATTTTCATTTGGCAAAATTGGAGGAATATAATAAAAATATGTTTTTGGTTCTAACATTAATTGATACCAAGATATATGATATGGTTGTACATCAATAATATTATTTAAATCTTTAATTGAATCTTTTACAGATTGATTTGGCAATCCATACATTAAATCTATATTAAAATTATTAATTTTATTAAAAGAAATTAATTTATATATTAAATCTGAAGAATAATTATTATTAATTCTTCCTAAATTAAAAAGTTTATTATTATCTAAACTTTGAATACCAATTGAAATTCTATTTATTCCTATTTTTTTATATTCATTAAATAAATTATTTGATGAACTTTCAGGATTAGATTCTAATGTTATTTCAGTTTTTTTAGATATTAAAAACCTTTTTTTTATTTCTTTTATAAGTATTTTTAATGATTTTAATGGAAATACACTTGGAGTACCACCTCCAATAAATATTGTATGAATTTTTCTTCCTGAAATATATTTAATATCATTATCTAAATCTTCTAATAAGTTTTTAATATATTTTTTATGTGGTATTTTTTTTTTAATCAAAGATACATTAAAATCACAATAATGACATTTTTTTATACACCATGGTATGTGTATATATAAACTTATTTTAGGTAATTTATTTACATTCATATTTGTATATTATCATTAATGAATTAAAGTTAATATTTTTTATTTAATTAAATAAATTAAAATAATTTTATTAATATAATTAAATTATATGTATAATATATTATAATTTACATTATATAAAATAAATTAATATATAAATTATATTCTACACCAAACACCTGGAAGTAAATAAATGCCTAAATAATTAAGTGAAAAAAGAAAAGATATTAATATATATAATGATAAATCAATACTATATGTAGATGGAAATATTTTTTTAATTAAAAATATAATTGTTTCGCTTAACATATAAATAACTTCATTCATAACATTTTTATCTTGTTTTAATTTAATGAGTAATAAACGTAATATTAAAATCCAAAATAATAAATTACCAAATGTTTTTAATAAAGTTATTATTCCTATAAATATATAAATAATTTTTATTTTTATTAAATTAGTTTCAAGAAAAATAATAATTGGAAATTTAATTGTTGCAAAAAAAATAGATATTATAAAAAAACATGTATTTACATAATTAGGCATTAAATATTTAATTATTTTAATTAATGGATATGTAATTTTATCAATTAATTGATAAAATGAATTATAAAAATCACATTTTGTCCATTGAATCCAAATTCTAATAATAATTAGTATTATATAAAAATCTATTATAGATTTTACTAAAAAATTAATTATTATCATAATAATTAGTATCCTTAAATTTTATTAAAATAAATATATAATTATTTATATTTTAAACTATTTTTTTCAAAATTAAAAATTATATAAATATTATAATATAAATATTATTTTATAGGTGTTAAAATGATTAAAAATGATATAGGTATTATAGGTATGTCAATAATGGGAAAAAATTTAGCTATTAATATTGAGAATAAAGGATACAGAGTATCTGTTTTCAATCGATCTAAAGAAAAAACTGAAATTTTAATATATAAACATCCATTTAAAAAAATTTATCCATTTTATAATATAAATGATTTTATTAATTCAATTAAATTACCTCGTATTATATTTTTAATTATAAAACCTGGAAAACCTATAGATTTAACTATAAATTTATTAAAAAACATTATAAATAAAAACGATATAATAATAGATTGTGGAAATTCTTTATATAAAGATACTTTAAGAAGAAATAAAATATTATATAAAGAAGGTTTTAAATTTATAGGTGTAGGAATATCTGGAGGAGAAGAAGGAGCTCTTAATGGTCTATCTATAATGGCTGGAGGAAATAAATCAACATATAGAATTGTAGAACCAATTTTTAAAAAAATTGCTGCTAATGTAAAAGGATACCCTTGTGTTACATATGTTGGAAAAGGAGGTTCTGGTCATTATGTAAAAATGATACATAATGGAATTGAATACTCATATATGCAATTAATTTCTGAAGTATATTATATTATGAAAAATGCTCTTGGATTAAATAATGACGATTTATATGAAATTTTTAACACATGGGATAATGGAGAATTAAAAAGTTATTTAATAAATATTACTAAAAAAATTCTAATAAAAAAAAATTATGAAGGTAAATTTATATTAGATTTAATTATTGATGAAGCTCTTAATAAAAAAACAGGAAAATGGTCAATTAATAGTTCTATTGAAATAGAAGAGCCTTTTAATGTTGCTACTGAAGCGTTGTTTTTCCGTTATATTTCATCTATGAAAAATCAACGTATTATAGCTTCTAAAATTCTTAATGGACCTATTAATAAAAAATATAATCATAATTATGATAAATTTATAGAAAAAATTAGGCAATCTTTATATTTATCAAAGATTATTTCTTATGCTCAAGGATTTTCTCATTTGAAAAAAGGTTCAAATAAAAACAATTGGCATTTGAATTATTACGAAATAGCAAAAATTTTTAGAAATGGATGCATCATAAGATCAAAAATATTAGAAAAAATTATGGATGTTTATGATTATAATCCTAATATATATAATATTTTATTATCATCATATTTTACTAATATTGCTAATAAATATAATTTTTCATTAAGATATATTGTATCTTATGCAATTAAAAATGGTTATCCAGTTCCTGCTTTATCATCTTCAGTATCTTATTATGATAGTTATAGATCTAAATTTTTATCATCAAATTTAATTCAAGCTCAACGAGATTATTTTGGATCTCATAATTATAAAAGAATAGATAAAAATGGTATATTTCATACAAATTGGGATAATTAAATATCAATATAATTGAATATTAAATAAATAATTAATAATAATTAATATTCAATTATATTGATATTTAATTATTAAATAATAAATAATATATATTAATATAATTAATATTAAAAAATAAATATTAAAAAAAATAACATTTGATGGATTATTATGAATAATAAAATAATAAATTTAACAGATACAAATTTTGAAAAACAAGTATTAAATTTCGAAGGAAATATAGTTGTTGATTTTTGGTCTGAATTTTGTGGACCATGTAAAATAATGGAACCTTTAATAAAACAAATTGCAGATGAATTTAAAAATAAAATAACATTTTCTAAATTTAACATTGAAGAAAATTTATCTACACCTAAAAAATATGATATACGTAGTATTCCTACTATATTAATATTTAATAATGGAAAATTAAAAGCAACTAAAGTTGGATTAATGTCTAAATCAAACTTAAGAAAGTTTATTATTAAAAATATTTAATTAAACATAAATTTTTTAATTTTATTAATTAAAAAATTTATGTTTAATTAAATATTTTTAATTTATATTTTATATTTAAATATAAAATATAAATTTTATTTAAAATAAATAAAGATTTTTAAAAAATTAATCATGATGAATATAACAGAATTAAAGAATACGCCTGTTTTAGAAAGAGTTTTAATAGGTGAAAATATGGGTTTAGAAAATTTATCTAAAATGAATAAACAAGATATAATATTTTCAATTTTAAAAAAACATGCTAACAGGGGAGAAGATATATTTGGTGATGGAGTTTTAGAAATACTTCAAGATGGTTTTGGTTTTTTAAGATCTAGTGATAGTTCTTATCTTGCTGGACCAGATGATATTTATGTTTCCCCAAGTCAGATAAGACGTTTTAATTTAAGAACTGGTGATACAATTTATGGCAAAATAAGACCACCAAAAGATAATGAACGTTATTTTGCTTTATTACAAATAAATAAAGTAAATTATGATACACCTGAAAATTCAAACAAAAAAATTTTATTTGAAAACTTAACACCTCTTCATGCAAATGATAGATTAAAAATGGAAAGAGGTAATGGTTCTAAAGAAGATTTAACTGCAAGGGTCTTAGATTTAGCTTCTCCAATTGGAAGAGGACAGCGTGGTTTAATAGTAGCACCACCCAAAGCTGGTAAAACAATTCTTTTACAAAAAATAGCACAAAGTATTTCTTATAATCATCCAGATAGTATTCTAATTGTTTTATTAATAGATGAACGACCTGAAGAAGTTACAGAAATGAAGAGATTAGTTAAAGGTGAAGTAATAGCATCAACTTTTGATGAACCATCATCAAGACATGTTCAAGTTTCTGAAATGGTTATAGAAAAAGCAAAAAGACTAGTAGAACATAATAAAAATGTAATTATTTTATTAGATTCTATAACTAGATTAGCCAGAGCTTATAATAATATAGTACCTACTTCAGGAAAAATATTAACAGGTGGAATTGATTCAAATGCTCTTCATAGACCCAAAAGGTTTTTTGGAGCAGCACGTAATATGGAAGAAGGTGGAAGTTTAACTATAATAGCAACCGCTCTTATAGATACTGGTTCTAAAATGGATGAAATTATTTATGAAGAATTTAAAGGTACTGGAAATATGGAATTACATCTTTCACGTAAAATTGCTGAAAAAAGAGTTTTTCCTGCTATTGACTATAATAGATCTGGTACTAGAAAAGAAGAATTATTAACAACAAAAGAAGAATTAAGAAAAATGTGGATTTTAAGAAAAATTATTCATCCAATGATGGAAATAGAAGCAATAGAATTTTTAATTAGCAAATTATCAATGACAAGTAATAATTATGAATTTTTCAATATGATGAAAGGAATTTAATATAAATAAATTAATAAAAAAAAATTTATTTATGTTAAGTTGTTATTTCATTCCTGAAATTTTAATTTAAATTAAAATTAATTATTTTTTATTTTTAATATTTAAAAATATTTAATTAATTTAAATCAATATTTAACATCAGGAATGATACAGTTAATATTATAAATATATATTTTTTAATTTAATTTTTTTAATTTTTTAAATTCAGTCAAAATATTTATAATATTATAAATATTTTTTAGCTTCTTTAATAGATTTATTAATTTGATTTATTGAAGAACCGCCTTTAACATCTCTTTTAGATAAACAAGATTCAATTGTAAGTATTGGATAAACATCATTTTCAATCATAGAACTAAATTTTTTAAATGTGTTTATAGGTAAACATTCTAATGGTATTTTTTTATTTATAGCTTCCAATACTATTTTACCAACAATATGATGTGATTTTCTAAATGAAATTCCTTTTGTAACTAAATAATCTGCTAATTCTGTAGCATTTGAATATCCTTTTTTAGCAGCTTCTTTACAAGTTTTTATTTTTATTTTTAAACCATGTAATATTAAATTAGACATATTTAAACATGCAATCCAAGTATCTAAGGAATTAAAAATATACTCTTTATCTTCTTGCATATCCTTATTGTAAGCCATAGGTAATCCTTTTAAAGTCATCATCATACCTATTAAATAACCACTAACTTTTCCACATTTACCTCTTATAAGTTCTAATGCATCAGGATTTTTTTTTTGAGGCATAAGAGATGATCCTGATGTTACTAAATCAGATAATTCAATAAAATTAGCTTCTCCTGAATTAAAAAATATTAAATCTTCAGAAAATCTAGATAAATGTATCATTCCAATAGAAGAATTAAATAGTAATTCTAAAATATAATCTCTGTCAGAAACACTATCAATACTATTTCTTGTTGCTTCGAGAAATCCCATTTTTCTAGCTAATTTATCTCTATCAATTGGATATGAGGTCCCTGTAAGAGCTGCACTACCCAAAGGGCTAATATTTAATCTTTTAATTGAATCTTTTAAACGATTTTCATCTCTGTATAACATTTCATTATAAGCTAAACACCAATGAGCAAAAGTAGTAGGTTGAGCTATTTGTAAATGAGTATATGATGGCATAAAAGATGTTTTATTGTCTTCAGCTTTTTTAATTAGTGTTGTTCTTACTTTTTTAATTATTTTAATAATATAATATGTTTTTTCTTTACACCATAATTTCATATCTGTAGTTACTTGATCATTTCTACTTCTACCTGTATGTAATTTTTTACCTATATTTCCTATTTTTTCTATTAATCTTTTTTCTACCCAACTATGAATATCTTCTTCATTACTTAACAATATTTTTTCAGGATTTTCTTTATATTCTTCTAAAATTTTATTTAGTGAGATTTTTAATTTTAAATATTCTTTTTTATTTATAACGTTTACTTTTAAAAGCGATTTAGACCAAGCAATAGAAGATATAATATCATGTTTAATTAATTTATAATCAAATTTTAATGAATTATTAAAAGTCTCAAATAATTTATCTGAACTTTTATTAAAACGACCTCCCCATAATGACATATAATTTTACCTATTCAAATAATTTAAATTAAATAATAATTTTTTAAAAATCAAATATTTATACTTATTAAATTTTTTATTCAAAAAAAACACGAGTACCATATGATTTTCCTTTAAAAATATTCAATAATTTATCAGATTTATACCAACTACATATTTCAACAGGTTTTTTAAGAATTTTAGAAGCTTTAATTGCAGCTTTGACTTTAATTATCATACCATTAGTAATAATTCCTTGAGATATTAATTTGTTATATTTTTTATTTGTAATTTCATTAATTCTGTTTCCTTTTCCATCAAATACACAACTAACATCTGTAAGAAAAATTAGATCAGCATTTAAAGATTCAGCTATTGAAGCAGCTACTTGATCAGAATTTACATTAATTACATTTCCATCACAATTTATTCCAATAGAATTTATTATTGGTAAATAATTATTTTTAATTAATATTTTTAATAAATTTGATTTTTTTGAAACAATATTACCAACATGACCAATTTTATTGTTTTTATAATTAACATTTGATATATCACCATCTCCAATACATAAACCTAAAGACTGATTAATTTTAAATTTTTTTGCCCAAGATAATAATATCTTATTTACAGTTTCAAGAGCACCTGTAACTATTGTGATGTGATCTTCAGGTGTTATTCTTAAACCATTTATTTTTTTTATTGGAATAGAAAGTTTTTGCATTAAATTATCTATTAAAAAACCTCCTCCATGTATTAAAATCAAAGATCTTTTGTTTTTATATCTATATTTACTAATTGCATTAAATAAATTATGTAAAGCTTCTGTACTGTCTAGAAGAATTCCACCTATCTTAATAATTAATGGATTCATTTTATTTTATTCTCACAATATAAATTTAAATTTTTAAATTATTTAAATTAACTTAATATTTTAATACGTATTAAAAAATTAAAAAATTTTTTAAAAAATATTATTTTTAATACATGAAATAATTTAAAGTAAATTTATTTACTATAAATATATATAAAAAATTTATTATTAATTTTTTAAATTAAAATATATTATTTATTAATATATATATTAAATATTATCAAATAAGTTCTTATAAATAATTAAATATATAGCATTAAATTAAAAATATTATTATTATATAAATAATATTTAAAAAAATAATATAATTTATTTAATATTTATTAAAATATTAATTTTTTAATGTATTAATTATTTATAAAATAAATACTTTATTAAATAAATAATTTTATTATTTTAAATAATTATTTCAAATAAATAATAAATATTATTACATCATTAAATAAATTATTTATAAAATTGTTTAAGTATTAAAAAATATATATTTTTTAATATTAATTATTAATATTACTTAATATACTTATCACTTCATATTTTAATGATTCTATCATAGATTTAAACATTATAAAAGATTCTTTTTTGTATTCTTGTTTAGGATTTTTTTGAGCATATATACGAAGATTTATACCTTGTTTTAAATAATCAACTGAATATAAATACTCTTTCCAAAATTCATCAATTGAATTTAACATTATGTTTTTTTCAAAAATATTTATTTTTTTATTTCCCATTAATATTTTTATTTTGTTATAATTATTTATTGATTTGTAAATAATATTTTTTTTTAAATTTTCTTTTTTTAAATTTTTAATATTATTAGTTTTTAATTTATTTAAATTTATTTTAATATTAAAATCATTTTTTAAACAATTTAAAAATTTATTAATTTTAAATATATTATTATATTTAAAATTAATAATGTATTTATTAACTAATGTATTTATTACATCTATTCTAATATTTTCGATTATTTTATTAATGTTTTTAGCTTTAAGAAATTCTTTTCTTTGATTATATATTAATAATCTTTGATGATTAATTATATCATCGTAATCCATAAGATTTTTTCTTATATTAAAATTCTTATTTTCTACTTTAATTTGAGCATTTTTAATAAATTTATTAATATAAGGATGTTCTATAAACGTTTCTAATTTTATATTTAATTTTTTAATAATATTGTAAATATTTTTAGAAGCAAAAATTCTTATTAAAGAATCCTCCATTGATAAATAAAAACGTGATGATCCACAATCTCCTTGTCTACCTGATCTTCCTCTTAATTGATTATCTATTCGACGAGATTCATGATGTTCTGTTCCTATTACATGTAAACCACCAGATTTTAAAACTAATTTATTTTTAAATTGCCATTTTTTTTTAAATAAATTATTTTTTCTAAAATTATTTTCAATTAAAATTGAATTACATTTATATGTTCCTCCTAGTACAATATCAGTACCTCTACCAGCCATATTAGTGGCTATTGTAACTGATCCTGGTATTCCAGCTTGAGATATTATTTCTGCTTCTTTATAATGAAATTTAGCATTTAATATAGTATGTTTAATACCAATTTTTTTAAGTTCATGTGAAATTAATTCTGATTTTGCAATAGATATTGTTCCTACTAAAACTGGTTGTTGTCTTTTATTACATTCTATTATATCATTAATAATAGCTTTTATTTTTTCTTTTTCTGTTAAAAAAAATAAATCTAAAAAATCTTTACGAATTATAGGTTTATTAGTTGGAATAACAAAAGTGTTTAATTTATATATATTTTTAAATTCTAATGATTCTGTTTTAGCTGTGCCAGTCATTCCAGATAATTTTTCGTATAAACGAAAATAATTTTGAAAAGTAATAGAAGATAAAATTTTGTTTTCTTTTTGGATATTAACATTTTCTTTTGCTTCAATAGATTGATGTAAACCATTGGACCATCTTTGATTATTCATAATTCTTCCAGTATTTTCATTAATTATTAAAATTTTATCTTTTTTAATTATATAATCTATATTTTTAGTAAATAAAATATGAGCTTTTAAAGATGACATAATATGGTTTAATAAATAAATATTTGAATTAGAATATAAACAATTTTTTTTTTTTATTATTTTTTTTTTAATTAAAATATTTTCAATTAAAACTAATCCTCTTTCATGTAAAGTTACTTGTTTTAATTTTTCATCAACACTATAATAATATTTATTATAATTTTTTTTTTTTTTATTTTTTTTAATAACATTTTTAATAATTTTATTAATCATGTTATATATATCTGATCTATCTTCTTCTTCACCTGATATTACAAGGGGTGTTCTTGATTCGTCTATCAAAATAGAATCAACTTCATCTAATAATGCAAAATGTAATTTTCTTTGGACTTTATCTTTTTTGTTAAATATCATATTATCTTTAAGATAATCAAAACCGTATTCATTATTAGTGCCATATGTAATATCAGCAGAATAAGCTAAACGTTTTTCATGTAATGTCATACCATTTAGATTACTTTTAACAGTTAAATTTAGAAATTCAAATAATTTCTTATTTTTTTTTGAATCACGATCTGCTAAATAATCATTTACTGTTACTATATGAACACCTTTTCCTGTTAATGCATTAAGATAAGCTGGTAAAGTAGCAGTTAGTGTTTTACCTTCACCAGTATACATTTCTGCTATACAATTATTATTGAGAACTATTCCTCCCATTAATTGAACATCAAAATGACGCATATCAAGTAATCTTTTGCTAGCTTCTCTAACTACTGCAAATGCTTCAGGTAAGATTTTATTTAAACTTTCACCATTTTTAATTCTATATTTAAATTCTTGTGTTTTATTTGCAAGATTATAATTATTTAAAACTTCTATTTTTTTTTCTAATTTATTGATTGATAAAACTATTTTTTTAATATTTTTAATAAATCTATTATGATAATTTCTAAAAATGTTATTAATTATTTTTTTAAACATAATATTTAAAAATCTCTTTAAAAAATTTTAATTTATATTTTAATAATATAAAAACTTATTTAAACAAATTATTTAAAATAATTTATTAGAAGGTAATTTAAAACAATATGAAAAAAAAACCTATTTTAATTAGTAATTATTTATATGATTTTAAAAATAAAAAAATAATTTATTTAAATAAATTTACAAAAAAATATTTTATTTTTTTGAAAATTGATTTTATTTTCAGAAAAATTTTACCTAATTTTATTAATAAATTATTTAGAATTTTAAATTTTAATAAAAGAATTATTATAATAGAAACTATGAGTTACAGTTGTAAAATTTATATTTTAAAAAATCAAGCTATATTATTAAACACAATTAAACATAATATATCTAAAAATATTTTATATATCAAAATAAAAACAAATTATAATTAAAACAAAAAAATTAAATTAATATTAATAAAAATAATTAAATATATTATTATTATTTAAATTTTTATATTATTTTTAAAAATTTTTTTAAAAATTACATTATATATAATATAACATAATTATTTTTTTAAAAAATATATTATAGTTTTTCAATAACTCTAAGAATTGAACTTCTAGATCGTGGGTTATTTTTAATTTCTTTTATAGTAGGTTTTATTTTTAAAATTTTTTTAAATTTTATTTTCTGTAAATATTTTAGTTTTATTTTATTTTTATTTTTATTAATTAAATATGGTTTTTTATTTTTTTTTGAAAATTTATTAATAAATTTTTTTATTAATCTATGTTCTATAGAATGAAAACTTATTAAAGCTAATCTACCTCCTATATTTAATATATTTATTATCTTTTTAAGAGATTGTGATATTTCTTGTATTTCATTATTAATATAAATTCTTATAGCTTGAAAAGTTCTAGTTGATGGATTTTTAAATCTTTTTTTAAAAAAAATAGATTTACAAATTATTTTTGACAATTCTATCGTATTATTAAAAAGTTTATTTTTCTTTTCATAATTAATAGATTTTGCTATTTTTTTATAAAATTTTTCTTCTCCATATGTTTTAAGAATATATTCAATATTTTTCAATTTAGTATTTAATAACCATTGATATGCTGATTGACCACAAGTATTATTCATTCTCATATCTAAAGGACCTTTATTCATGAAAGAAAAACCACGTTTAGGATTATCTAACTGTAAAGATGATATTCCTAAATCATATAGTATTCCATTTATTTTACCTATTAAATCTAATTTAGAAATAAAATAATATATTTGAGAAAAATTACCATGAATTATTTTAAATCTTTTATCTTTCAATGTTAAAGCTTTTTTAATTGAATTTGGATCTCTATCTATAGATATAAGATTACCATATTTATTTAAATTTTCTAAAATTAAATTAGAATGACCACCATTACCAAATGTACAATCTATATAAATTCCATTTGGTTGAATTTTTAAACTATCAATTGATTCTTTTAATAAAACACTTTTATGAAAATATTTTTTATTCATCTTATATAAATAACTTGTATTACAATTTTAATAAATTGTTATTAGTTTAACAATTATATATAAATAATAATTTATTATAATTAATAATTTATTTAAATAATATTTAAAATAATATTTTATATTATTTTAAATATTATTTAAATAAATTACATTTGTATATTACATATATAATATTTCCTGTAATTTTTTTTTTATATATAAACCAATTATTAGGAACAAAACTATATAAATTTTCCTTTTCTGATTCAATATATATAAATGAATTGTAATTAATACATGAATATTTAATTAGTAAATAAATTGTTTTAAAAATCATATCTTTTTTAAAAGGTGGGTCTATATATATTATATTATATATTTGTCTTGCTTTTTTAAGCCATACTATTGTATTAGTATTAATTATAATTGCATTATTTATTTTAAATCTTCTTAAATTATTTTTTAATTCTAAACTTGTTTTTCTATTTTTTTCTAAAAATGTAACACTATTAGATCCTCTAGAAATAGATTCAAATCCTAATGATCCGCTTCCTGCAAAACAATCTAAACATCTTGATCCAAATATTATATTAGATATCCAATTAAATAATGTTTTTTTAATAATATTTTTTGTAGGTCTTAAACTAGATTTAAAATCATAAATTATTTTTTTATTTTTTAAATATCCACTTGAAATAATAATTTTAACTTTATACATATTTATATTTTTGATTTTATTTTTTATAATATTATTAAATTAGTTATTTGATTAAAAATATTTAAAAATAAAAATGCATATATTTTATAAAATATATTATTATTTATATAATTACATTTAATTAAAAAATTAATTTTTTATAATATATTAAATATTATATATTTGAAAAAGGTTATAAATGATAAAAAATATAAAAAAATTTAATTATTTTAACAAAAATTTAAAATCATATTTTAAAATAGCAAAATTATATCCTATTTTAACTGAAAAACAAGAAAAATATTTTACAAAAAAATTATATTATAACGGCGACTTAGAATCTGCTAAAAATTTAATTTTATCTCATATAAGATTTGTTATTAAAATTGCTAAAAGTTATTTAGGATATGGTATTAATCAATATGATCTTATACAAGAAGGAAATATAGGACTTATGAAAGCAGTAAGAAGATTTAATCCTAATATAGGTGTTCGTTTAGTTTCATTTGCAATTCATTGGATTAAGGCAGAAATTCACGAATATGTTATTCGTAATTGGCGTATTGTAAAAGTAGCAACTACAAAATCACAAAAAAAATTATTTTTTAATTTACGTAAAAATAAAAAAAATTTAAAATGGTTTAATACAAACGAAATAAAAATAATATCTGAAAAATTAGATGTTAAAATTAAAGATGTAATAGAAATGGAATCACGTATGTCAGCACAAGATATTACATTTGATCCAATTTATATAAATTTAGAAAATAATAATAAAGAAATACATTCTTTATATCCTATAATTTATCTTTATGATAAAAAATCTAATTTTGCAAATTCTTTAATAAAAGATAAATGTTATAAAATTACTTATAATAAAATCAATATTGCATTAAATATTTTAGATAACAGAAGTAAAGATATTATAAAGTCTAGATGGTTAAATAATAATAATAAAATAACTTTACAAAAGTTAGCAAATAAATATGGAATTTCAGCAGAAAGAATTCGTCAATTAGAAAAAAGCGCAATGAAAAAAATGAAAGAATCTATATTAGATGGTAATATTTAAATATCTCTAAATTTAATTATTTAATATTACGATCTACAATTTCAATATAAGACATTGGTGCATTATCCCCTTTTCTAAATCCACATTTATAAATTCTAGTATAACCTCCTTTATAATTTATAATACGTGGACCTATTTCATTAAATAATTTAGCAACTATTTTGTTATTTCTTAATTTCGAAAATATAATTCGTCTTTTTGAAATATTATCTTTTTTAGAAATATTTATTATTGGTTCAATAAATCTTCTTAGTTCTTTTGCTTTATTTAAAGTTGTTTTAATTATTTCATATTTTATTAAAGAATTAGACATATTTTTAAACATAGCATTTCTATGACTAGAGTTTCTATTTAATTTTCTTCCTTTTTTTAAATGTCTCATTTTATATGATCCTGATTTAATAATATTAATAAATAATTATTTTTTTTTAATTAAATTAATTGACCAATTATCTAAAATAGTTCCTAACGATAAACCACGAGATAAAAGAACATTTTTAATTTCAGTAAGTGATTTTTTACCTAAATTTGGAGTTTTTAATAATTCCATTTCTGTACGTTGTACTAATTCACCTATATATCTAATCGATTCTGCTTTTAAACAATTTGCAGATCTTACTGTAAGTTCTAAATCATCAACTAATTTAAGAAGTATAGGATCAAATTTCGGTTTTTTTTCTTTTATTTTTTTATTATTCATATCATTTAAATTTATAAGATATTTTAATTGATTATATAATATTGTTGATGCTTTTCTTATAGCTTTTTCAGGTTTAATTGTACCGTTGGTTTCTATTTCAATAATAAGTTTATCTAAATCAGTTCTACGTTCTAAACGTGTTGTTTTAACATGATATGATATGCGTTCTATAGGATTATAACATGAATCTATAAGAATTCTACCTATAGGTCGATTGTTTTCTGTATTTATTCTACTATAAGCAGGTATATATCCTACACCTTTTTGAATTTTTATTTTCATATTAAGAGATGAATTTTTATTAGTCATGTGACATATAACATGATTAGGATTTATTATTTTTACGTTAGAATCATGCATAATATCAGATGCTTTAACTTTTACAATTCCATATTTATTTAATGTTAATGTAAGATTATTTTTATTATATAATTTTATTGCTAATTTTTTTAAATTTAAAATAATTTCTAAAATATCTTCTTTTATACCCTTTTTAGTACTAAATTCATGTAATACTCCATCAATTTCAACTTCTGTAACACAACATCCTGGTATTGATGATAAAAGAATTCTACGTAATGCATTACCTAAAGTATGTCCAAATCCACGTTCTAATGGTTCTAATATTATTTTTGAATGCGTTGGGCTAAATTTTTTTATTTCTACTATTTGTGGTTTGATATTTTTTTTATTATATTTATTCATTATTTATCACTTATTAATAATTAATTTATTTTGAATATAATTCTATTATTAATTGTTCATTAATATCTTTATATATAAGATTGCGTTCAGGTATAAATTTAAATACACCTTCCATTTTATTAATATCAACTTCAAGCCAACTTATTTTTTCTCTATTGTTTTCAGATAATTCTAATGATAATTTTATACGTACTTGATTTTTAGATTTATCTTTAATTCCTATAATATCATTTTTTTTAACTTGATATGATGCAATGTTAACAATATTTTTATTTACTGTAATTGATTTATGACTAACTAATTGTCTAGATTCTGACCTTGTTGATCCAAATCCCATTCTATAAACTACATTATCTAATCTTGATTCTAATAATTTGAGTAAATTTTCACCTGTATTTCCTTTTAATCTTATAGATTTATAGTAATAATTACGAAATTGACGTTCTAAAACTCCATATATACGTTTAACTTTTTGTTTTTCTCTTAATTGAATTCCATAATCTGATAATCTATTATTTTTTTTTATAAAATTACCTGGAAGTTTTTCTATTTTGCATTTTGATTCTATAGAACGACATCCAGATTTTAAAAATAAATCAGTACCTTCACGACGACTCAATTTAAGTTTAGGTCCTATATATTTAGACATAATATTATCCTGTGTTTTTGTAAATTTAAACTCTTCTTTTTTTAGGTGGACGACATCCATTATGTGGTATTGGTGTTACATCAATAATATTAGTAATATTAAACCCTGCATTATTAAGAGCTCTAATACTTGACTCTCTTCCAGGGCCAGGGCCTTTTATCATGACTTTAATATTTTTTATTCCATGTTCTTTAATTTTTTCAGAACATTTTTCAGCTGCAACTTGAGCTGCAAAAGGAGTTGATTTTTTAGAACCACGAAAACCACAACATCCAGCAGTTGACCAACCTAAAGAATTCCCATGAATATCAGTTATAGTAATAATAGTATTATTAAAAGATGAATGAATGTAAACTATTCCATCTAAAATCTGTTTTTTATTTTTTTTACGTAATTTAATTTTTTTTTTAATCATTTTTTAAAATTTTTCTCCTAAATTATTTTTTAATAGGTTTACGTGGACCTTTACATGTCCTAGCATTTGTTTTTGTTCTTTGACCTCTTACTGGAAGTTTTTTACGATGTCTTAAGCCCCTATAACTTGAAAAATCTATTAATCTTTTAATACTGATATTAATTTCACGACGCAGATCACCTTCTATAATAAAACTAGATATAGATTTATTTAAATTTCTTATACATTTTTTAGATAATTTACATATATTAATATTCTCAGGAACAGATGAAATAAAACAAATATATTTAGATCTTGATTGACCAATACCGTAAATTGATGTTAGTGCAATTACAGTATTTTTATTATCAGGAATATTTATCCCTGCTATACGTATCAATATATTTCTCCAATTTATTAAAAAATTAATATTTTTATATCAAATTTCAATATTTACTTTAAAATAAATAAATTAATATTTATCCTTGACGTTGTTTATGCTTAGCATATACATTGCATATTATTCTAATTATTTTTTTTCTTTTTACAATTTTACAATGTCTACATAATTTTTTAACTGAAGTACGAACTTTCATTGTATTCTCTTTATTTTATTTTTAATATTATAATATTCTATTTTTAGGTTTTAGTTTTTTTATTATTTCTTTATATTTACTAGACATCATAATTGTGTTTATTTGATTTATAAAATCTATTATAACAACCACTATAATTAATAAAGATGCACCACTGCAATTAATTTTAAAATTAATTATTTGACTTATAATGTCCATAATTAAACAAATAAACGTAACATATATTGATCCTAATAAAGTAATTTTACCATATATTTTATTTATATATTTTTCTGTATTTAATCCTGGTCTTATACCTTTTATAAAAGCTCCTGATTTTTTCAGATTATCTGATATTTCTTTTGTATCAAATACAAATTTTGAATAAAAAAAACAAAAAAATTTAATAATATTAAAATATATTATTGTATAAATTATATTATCCGGTTTAAGATATTTTAATATTAAATTAATCCAATTTAATTTATATTGATTTTTAACCCATGTTATAATTGTAACAATAATTGTAATTAAATTAGAAGCAAAAACAGCAGTAACTACACCATTCATATTTATTTTTAATGGTAAATATGTATTTTTAGTAGAAAAAATTTTTCTCCCTTGATGATTTGGGTAATTAATTAATATTTGTCTTTGACCACTTTCAATTAACACTATTAAAAAAGTAATAGAAAAAATCAAAACTATCATAAAAATTAACATTTTATATGTAATAAAACCTTTATTAATTTTATTTATTATTTTAATAAAAGAAAAATAAAATTCAGATATTATTCCTGTAAAAATTATAACTGAAATACCATTACCTATACCTTTTTTAGTTATTTTATTTCCAATCCAAATTAATAACATAGTTCCTAATGTTAAACTTATTATTGTAGTAATAAAACAAATTAAATAAATTGAATTTGTTATATATTTTTTAATATTATATAAATTATTAAAACCAATAACTGTTATTAATGATTGAATTACAGATATAATAAAAGCACCACACATTGTGTATTTATGTATTTTGTTTTTATTATTTTGATAATTTATTTTAGTTTCTAATAAATTTTTATTTAATTTTTTTAATAATTGAATAATCATTGATGATGAAATATATGGCATAATACCTAAAGAAAATATAGAAGCATGATTTAAAGATCCACCTGAAAATATATTAAACATATTAATTATTAAATTATTATTATTATTAATTAAATCTTTAAAAATATTTATATTAATAAAAGGTATTGGTATAAAAGATCCAATTCTTAAAATAATTAATGATACAATAACAAATATAATTCTTTTTTTTAACTCATTAAAACCTATTTTAGAATTTATATATTTCAATTCTGTTTTTTGATACATATTTTAATTATTCCTCAATTTTACCACCATAAAATTCTATTACTTTTTTAGCTCCTTTGCTTACACTAATACCATTAATTGTAAAAGGTCTATTAATTTTTCCAGAATTTATAATTTTAACAAATTTTATATTATGTTTTATAATTTTTTTATTTTTTAAAACATTTATATTGATTAAATGGTTTTTAATATATAATAAATCTGACAATTTTATTTCTATATGAAAAATATATTTTATAGATTTAAAACCAAATTTTGGTATTCTACGATATAAAGGCATTTGACCTCCTTCAAAACATCTACTTAAATATTTACCAGAACGTGATTTTTGACCTTTATGTCCTCTACCACAAGTTTTACCAAATCCAGAACCTATACCTCTGCCTATTCTTTTAGGTTTTTTTCTTGATCCTTTAGATGGAGATAAATTATTTAAATTCATGTATTATTTCTCTACATTAACCATATAATAAATTAATTTAGTCATTCCTATTATTGAAGAAATATTTTCTCTTTTTACTGTATGACCAATATAACGTAAACCTAGTCCTTTTAAAGTTGATTTATGTTTAGGAATAATGCCTATAGAGCTTCTAATTTGAGTTATTTTAATTTTTTTTTTATACATATATTTAATTACCTAAAATTTCTTTAATTGATTTTCCACGTTTATAAGCTATATTTTTAATAGATGTCATATTTTTTAAAGTATTAATAGTTGCTTTTACTACATTAATTGGATTACTGGATCCATAAGATTTAGCTATAATATTATTAATTCCTGCCATATAAAAAATAGCTCTCATAGCTCCACCTGCTATAATTCCAGTACCCTCCACAGCTGGTTTCATAAAAATTATAGATTTTGTGTAAAATCCTGTAATTGTATATTGAATTGTATTTTTATATATTGGTATAGTTATCATATGTTTTTTTGCTTTTTCAATTGATTTTTTTATTGCTGATGGAACTTCACGTGCTTTTCCATAACCAAAACCTACTTTGCCTTTACCGTCACCTACTGTAGTAAGAGCAGTGAAACTAAAAATTCTACCACCTTTTACTGTTTTAGATACTCTATTTATTGATATTAATTTTTCTTTAATATTATTTCTATTTTTATTCATATATATCATAATATAACCTAAATATTAAAAAATAAGACCATATTTGCGAGCAGAATCTGCTAAAGCTTTTATTCTACCATGATATTTAAAACCAGATCTATCAAATGATATTTTTTTAATATTTTTATTTATAGACCTTTTAGCAATTATTTTGCCTATTATAATAGCAGCATTTTTATTTCCTGTTATTTTAAGTTTATTTTTTATATTTTTTTCTACAGTAGAAGCTGATATTAAAATTTTAGAATTATTAGATGAAATAACTTGTGCATAAATATGTTTAGATGTTTTATGAATTGTTAATCTTATTGAATTTAATATTTTGATTTTTAAACGAGTTTTTTGTGATCTTTTCAAACGTAATTTTTTTTTTTTCATTTTTTCCTTATTTTTTTTTCTTATCTTTTAAATGTATGATTTCATTTATATATCTAATACCTTTTCCTTTGTAAGGTTCAGGTTTTTTATAAGATCTTATCTCTGCAGCAATTTGTCCAATTATTTGTTTATTACATCCTTTTATTACAATTTCATTTTGTATTGGACATATAATTATAACATCTATTGGTATTTTATATTCTATATTATGAGAAAAACCTAAAGATAATATTAATATATTTTTTTTAATTTCAGCACGATAACCAACTCCAATTAATTTTAATGTTTTAATAAAACCAATTGTAATTCCTTTAACCATATTGTATAAAATTGATCTTGTTGTTCCTGCAATAGACCAATTTTTTTTATTTTTTATTTTAGGGTAAACATTAATTTTATTTTCTAAATATTTAATTTTAATATTTTTATTTAAATTAAATATTAATTTTTTTTTAAAATATTTAATTATAATTTTTTTTCTATTTAGAATTATATTTACTCCTAATGGTATATAAATAGGTATTTTAGAAATACGAGACATCTTGTTCTCCTATTATGATACATAACATATAATTTCACCACCTATTAAAAGTTTACGAGCTTGTTTGTCAGACATAATTCCTTTAGATGTAGAAACAATAGCTATACCCATACCGTAAATTACTTTAGGTAATTTTTTATATTTTTTATATACACGTAAACTTGGTTTGCTTATACGTTTTATATTTTCTATTACTGATTTTCCTTTAAAATATTTGAGTTTTATTTCTATATAAGATTTTATATCTTTTTTAATTGTATATTTTGTTATAAATCCTTCTTGATAAAGAGTTTTAATAATTTCTTTTTTAAAGATAGAATATGTAACATATACTTTTTTTTTTTTAGAAATTTGCCCATTTCTAATTATAGTTAACATATCTGAAATTGGATCTTGCATGCTCATAAATTTAACCTCTTATTTAAATAATATATTTACCAACTTGATTTTTTTAATCCAGGTATTTCACCTTTCATAGCATACTCACGAAGTTTTATTCTACTTAAACCAAATTTTTTTAAAAAAGCATGAGGACGTCCTGTTTGAATACAACGATTACGCTGTCTTGATGGACTTGAATCTCTTGGTAATTTTTGCAATTTAATCATTGCCTCCCATCTTTCTTTTTCAGAAAGATGCAAATTTGAAATTATATTTTTAAGCAATAAACGTTTTTTATAAAATTTATTTACTAAGTTTAATCTTTTTAGTTCTCTTTCTCTTATAGATTTTTTAGTCATTTTTTATTCCTAAAAATTTATTTATCAAATGGAATATTTAAACAAGATAATAATTCATAACCTTCATTATCTGATAATGCAGTTGTTGTAATAGATATATCTAATCCTTTAATATTATCTGTTTTATCATATTTAATTTCTGGAAAAATAATTTGTTCTGATAATCCAATATTATAGTTACCTCTTCCATCGAAAGATTTTAAAGAAAAACCTCTAAAATCTCTAATACGCGGTACAGCAATATTAATAAATCTTTCAAGAAAATCCCACATTCTTTTGCTACGTAAAGTTACTTTACATCCAATTGAATTACCTTTTCTAATTTTAAAACTTGATATAGATTTACGTGCTTGTGTAATAATAGGTTTTTGTCCTGATATTAATGTTAAATCATTAATATATTTATTTAAGAGTTTTTTATTATTATATGCTCTACCTATGCCCATATTTATAGTAATTTTTTTAATATTAGGAACCTGCATAACTGAAGAATATTTGAATTTATTAATTAATATATATATTACTTTTTTTTTATAATAAAAATTTAATTTTTTTAACATAATTAACTCACATTATTTAATAATAAGTTTATTAGATTTATAAATTCTAATTTTTTTTTTGTTTTTTAACAGAAATGTTATTTTATCTAATTTATTAGATTGTTTATTAAAAATAGCTATATTTGAAATATGAATACTAGATTCTTTTTGTATTATTTCACCTTTATTATTATTTGATTTATTTGGTTTTTTATGTTTAATAACTAAATTTATACCATTAACTATTACTCTATTTTTAGAATGATTTTTTTTTACTATACCTATTTTTCCTTTGTCTTTACCAGTTATTACTATAACTGTATCGTTTTTAATTATTTTACAAGACATATTTATACCTCTTATATAACTTCAGGAGCTAAAGAAACAATTTTCATAAATTTTTCATTTCTTAATTCACGAGTAATAGGACCAAAAATACGTGTACCTATAGGTTGATCAGAATTATTGAGTAAAACACAAGAATTATGATCAAATCTAATTATAGAACCATCTAATCTTCTATAATTTTTTTTGATTCTTACAATTACAGCTTTTAAAACATCCCCTTTTTTAACTTTTCCTCTAGGAATAGCTTCTTTAATAGAAATTTTAATTATATCACCTAATGAAGCATATCTACGACGAGATCCACCTAAAACTTTTATACACATTACTGTACGAGCACCAGAATTATCAGCTACTTTTAGCATAGTTTGTTGTTGTATCATTTTATTTTTAAAAAATCAAAAATGTAAAATTAAAAAATTAATAAATTAAAAAAAATTATAAAATTTTATATATTTATATATATAAAATTTTATAATTACATGTATTAAATATATATTTTATATTATAAAAAAAAAAAATTAAATATAAATTTTAAAAAATTATTTTATTTATATAAATTTTTCTTTATTATTTTAGATAAAATCCATGATTTTGTTTTGGAAATAGGACTACATTCAATTATTTCAACAATATCTCCAATATTGCAATAATTTTGATAATCATGAGCATTAATTTTTGTAGTACGTTTAATAAATTTACCATATAATTTATGTTTTATAATACGTTCAATAGATACAACAATAGATTTATTCATTTTATTACTTATAACTTTACCTTTTAATTTACGTATATTATTACTCATTATTGATAACCTTATTATGTAAAAAAGTTTTTATTTGTGCTATTTTTTTTTTTATTTTTTTTAATAAATGTGTTTTTTTTGATTTTCCTACATTTATTTTCATACGTATTTTAAAATGTTTTTTTATTTGTTTTATTAATTCTAAATGTAAATTATATTTTTTTTTATTATTATTTTTTTTTTTCATTAAAGTAACTCATTATTAATAAAAATAGTTTTAACTGATAATTTAGCTGATGCTAATTTAAATGCTTTTCTTGCTAATGTTTCAGAAACACCATTCATTTCATATAAAATTTTTCCAGGTTTTATTAAAGAAACCCAATATTCAACATTTCCTTTTCCCTTTCCCATTCTAACTTCTAATGGTTTTTTTGTAATTGGTTTATCAGGAAATATTTTTACCCATATTTTACCTTGTCTATTAATTGCATGAGTCATAGCACGTCTTGCTGATTCTATTTGATTAGAAGTTAATTGACCTCTAGTAATTGCTTTTAATCCGAAAATACCTTTACCAATATTTTTAAATTCTTTTATTCCCCTATTTCTACCTTTGTGCATTTTTTTAAATTTTGTACGTTTTGGTTGTAACATAATAAATTACCCTTATTTTTTTTTAAAAATAATTTTTTATTTTTATAAAAATATTTTAATGATCTAAAATTTCTCCTTTAAAGATCCATACTTTTATACCTATAATTCCATAAGTAGTTTTTGCTTCAGAAATACTAAAATCTATATCTGCTCTAAAAGTGTGTAATGGAACTCTTCCTTCTCTTATCCATTCTTTACGTGCTATTTCAGCACCTCCAAGTCTACCACTTATTTCAATTTTAATACCTTTTGCTCCAAATCTCATTGCATTTTGTATAGATCTTTTCATAGCTCTTCTAAATACAACTCTTCTTTCTAATTGATTAGCTATATTATTAGATACTAATTTAGCATCTAATTCAGGTTTTTTTACTTCTACAATATTAACTTGAGATGGAACTCCAGACATCTTTGTTATAATTTTCCTCAATTTTTCTACATCTTCACCTTTTTTACCAATTACTATACCTGGTCTAGCAGTATGTATTGTTATTTTAATAGTTTTAGAATTACGTTCTATTATAATTTTTGAAATTGAAGCATGTGATAGTTTTTTCATTAAAAATTTACGAATTTCAAAATCATTTTTTAAATTAATAGCAAAATCTTTTTTATTTGCATACCAAATAGAGTTCCATTTTTTAATTATACCTAAACGTATTAAATTAGGATGTACTTTTTGACCCATTTTTAAATCCCTTTATTTTCATTATCAGATAAAATAATTGTAATATGACTAGTACGTTTGATTATACGATCTGCTCTACCTTTTGCTCTTGGAGTAATACGTTTCATACTAGGACCATTATCAACAAAAATTTTAAATATTATTAATTTTTCAATATCAGAACTATTATTATGTTCAGCATTAGCAATAACTGATTTTAATAATTTTTTTAAAATTAAGGATGCTTTTTTTTTTATAAAGTTTAATTCTTTTAAAGCTTTATATGCGTTTTTACCTCTAATTAAATTTGCTATTAATCTTATTTTTTGAGAAGAAGATCTTGCATATTTATATTTAGCTATTGTTTCCATTTTATTCCTTTTTTAATTTGCTTTTTTTATTTTTTTTATCTGATAAATGACCTCTATAAGTTCTAGTTGGTGAAAATTCACCTAATTTATGACCTACCATTTCATCAACAATAAATACTGGTATATGTTTTTTACCATTATGAACACAAATAGTTAATCCAACCATATTAGGAAATATAGTAGATCTACGAGACCATGTAATAATAGGTTTTTTATTTTTTGTTTTTATTGATTTTTCTATTTTTTTAAGTAAACTTTCATCTATAAAAGGACCTTTTTTAATTGAACGAGACATTATTTTATCCTTTATTTATATTTCTATTAATTATAAATTTTTCTGTACGTTTATTTCTACGAGTTTTTTTGCCTTTCGCTTGTAC
Source organism: Candidatus Makana argininalis (assembly GCA_051307355.1). Lineage (GTDB taxonomy): Bacteria > Pseudomonadota > Gammaproteobacteria > Enterobacterales > Enterobacteriaceae > Makana > Makana argininalis_D. The sequence goes on along the minus strand of JBPPLQ010000001.1, from coordinate 86,374 downwards.
ACCCCAAGGTGAAACAGGATGTTTACCAAAATTTCGTCCTTCTCCTCCACCATGTGGATGATCAATTGGATTCATAGCTGTTCCTCTTACAGTTGGACGTTTTCCTAGCCAACGATTAGAACCAGCTTTACCTAATGATTTTAATGAATGTTCAGAATTACCCACTTCACCTAATGTAGCTCTACATTTAGATAATATTTTTCTAATTTCTCCAGAACGCAATCTAACTGTAACATAATAATTTTCACGAGATATTATCTGAACATAAGATCCTGCAGATCTTGCTATTTGACCACCTTTTCCAGGTTTAAGTTCTATATTATGTACAATAGAACCTATTGGAATATTTTCCATAGGTAATGTATTTCCTACTAGTATTGGTATATTAGTACCTGAGTTAATCCTATCTCCTATTTGTAATCCTTTTGGAGATAATATATAAGATCTTATTCCATCTTTGTATAAAATTAATGCTATATTTGCTGATCTATTTGGATCATATTCGATACGTTCTACTAATGCTTCTATATTATCTTTGATTCTTTTAAAATCTAATACACGATATTTTTTTTTATGACCTCCTCCTATATGACGAGTAGTAATTTTTCCTTTATTATTTCTACCTCCAGATTTATGCATTGGTTTTATTAATGTGGTTAATGGTTTTCCTTTATATAATTTATTATTTATTACTTTAATAACATGTCTGCGTCCAGGAGATGTAGGGTTGCATTTAATTATTACCATTTATATTAATCCTTAATTTTCAGATTTTTGAAATTTAATTTATGATTTTTATTTATAGAAATATAAGCTTTTTTCCAATTACTTCTACAACCTTTTTTTTTATTATAAAATTTAGTTTTACCTTTAACGATTAAAGTTCTGATATTTTTTACTTTTATTTTGAATAATTTATATATTGCATATTTTATTTCTTTTTTTGTAGTATTTTTAATTACTTTTAATACTATTGTATTATTTTTTTTAACATACATAGATGATTTTTCTGAAATAATAGGATGTAAAAATATTTTATAAATACGTTCTAAGTTAATCACGATAACATCTCCTCTATTTTTTTAATAGAATTTAATGTAATTAAAACTTTATTAAAAGAAATTAAAATAACAGGATTTATAAAATTTACATTTATAAAATTAATTTTATTTAAATTTTTAGAAGCTCTAGAAAGATTTTTATCTGTATTTGTTTTAATAATTAACACATTTGTAATCATCATATGATTTAATTTTTTAATTAAAATACTTGTTTTATAAGAACTAATATTAAAATTATTAACTATAATTAATCTATTTTGACGAAATAATTCTGAAAAAATACACTTTAATGCACCTTTATACATTTTTTTATTTATTTTTTTTTTATGGTTTTTATTTTTTGATGCAAAAGTCACACCACCTGATCTCCATATTGGACTTTGAAAACTTCCAGCTCTAGCTTTACCAGAACCTTTTTGTTTCCATGGTTTTTTTCCAGAACCAGAAACTTCTGATCTGTTTTTTTGACTACTACTTCCTTGATGAGAATAAGACGAATAAGATACTATTACTTGATGAACAAGTGCTTCATTAAATTTATTACAAAAAATATTATCTGAAATATTTATTTTTTTTTTTATATCTTTTAATAAAACATACATATATATAACCTCATAAACTTTAATATTTTATTGATTTTTTAATTATTAAATCACTTCCTATTGATCCTGGTACAGAACCTTTAATTAATAATAAATTATTTTCTATATCAATATTTATAATATTTAAATTTTGTATAGTAATTTGTTTATTGCCTAAATGACCAGACATTTTTTTACCTTTAAATACCCTTCCTGGTGTTTGATTTTGACCAATAGATCCTGGAGCTCTATGTGATAAAGAATTTCCATGTGTAGCATCTTGCATATGAAAATTCCATCTTTTTATTGTGCCAGAAAAACCTTTTCCTTTTGATATACCAACAATGTCAACTTTTTTAAGTTTTTTAAAGATATTTATATTTATAAAGCTTCCTATAATTAATTTTTTTTTATTTTTTGTTTTAAATTCATATAATTTTTTACTTTTTTTTTTTTTTTTATTTTTAAAATTCATAATTTCAGATTTTTTAATTGTAGTTTTCTTTTTTATATCAGTTGTTAATTGAATTGAATAATATCCATCTTTTTTATTTTTTTTAATTTTAACAATATAATTATTTTCTATTTTTATTATTGTGACAGGAATTGATGTTCCTTCTGAACTAAATATTTTAGTCATTCCTATCTTTGAACCAATTAAACATTTCATGTATTAACCTCAAATATTTTTTAAAAAAAAATTAAATCAACTTAAACTTATTTGTATGTCAACACCAGAAGCTAAATCTAAATGCATAAGCGCATCAACAGTTTTTTCAGTTGGTCTAATAATATCAACTAATCTTTTATGGGTACAAATTTCATATTGATCTCTTGCATCTTTATTAACATGAGGAGACACTAATATAGTGAATTTTTCTTTACATGTAGGAAGGGGTATAGGACCATTTATTTTAGATCCTGTTCGTTTTACTGTTTCAACAATTTCTAATGTGGATTTATCAATAAGTCTATAATCAAAAGATTTTAATCTAATTCTTATTCTTTGTTTCATTATTTTATCAAATCCTAAAATTTTTAAGTTAAAATTATTTAATAAACAAATTATTTAAAAAATTAAAATTTTATAATAAATTAAATTTATTATAAAAGGATACCTTTAGATATCCTTTATTATTTATTTAAATAATAATTAATTTTTAAATACATTTTATGAAATTATTTTTATAACAATACCTGCTCCAACAGTTTTACCACCTTCACGAATTGCAAATCTAAGACCTTCATCCATAGCAATAGGAGATATTAAATTAACTATCATATTTATTTTATCACCAGGCATGACCATTTCAATACTTTTAGGTAATTCTATTGTACCAGTAACATCAGTAGTACGAAAATAAAATTGGGGACGATATCCTTTTAAAAACGGTGTATGTCTACCGCCTTCTTCTTTATTTAAAATATATACTTCTGATTCAAATTTAGTATGTGGTTTTATATATCCAGGTTTAGATAAAACTTGACCACGTTCCACATCGTCTCTTTTTATACCTCTAAGTAATATACCTACATTTTCACCCGATCTTCCTTCATCTAAAAGTTTACGAAACATTTCAACACCAGTACATATAGTTTTAAATGTATTTTTAATTCCTACTATTTCTACTTCTTCGCCAACTTTTATTATACCGCTTTCTATTCTTCCAGTAACAACTGTTCCTCTACCAGATATAGAAAATACATCTTCTATTGGTAATAAAAAAGGTTTATTAATAGATCTTACAGGTTCTGGGATATAAGTATCTAAATAATTAGATAATTCTATTATTTTAGATGACCAAAATTCATTACCTTCTAATGCTTTTAATGCTGATCCTCTTATTACTGGAGTTTTATCTCCTGGAAAATCATATTTTGATAATAATTCACGCACTTCCATTTCAACTAAATCTAAAAGTTCTGTATCATCAACCATATCACATTTGTTAATAAAAACAATTATATTAGGAACTCCTACTTGTCTACTTAAAAGGATATGTTCACGAGTTTGAGGCATTGGACCATCAGTAGCTGAAACTACTAATATAGATCCGTCCATTTGAGCAGCTCCTGTTATCATATTTTTTATATAATCTGCATGCCCCGGACAGTCAACATGAGCATAATGACGCATATTAGTATTATATTCAACATGAGAAGTATTAATAGTAATTCCTCTTTTTTTTTCCTCTGGTGTGTTATCAATTTGTTCAAATGAACGTGCATGTCCACCATAAGTTTTAGCAAGAATTGTTGTAATTGCAGATGTTAATGTAGTTTTTCCATGATCAACATGACCTATAGTTCCAACATTGATATGTGTTTTATTTCTATTAAATTTTTTTTTAGACATTTATATAATCCTTAATATTTAAATAATTTATTATAATTAGTTTTTAATTATTTTTAATATTATTTTGTTTTTTTATTTTCAATAATATTTTTAGAAATGTTTTTTGGTGATTCATTATAATGATCAAATTCCATAGTATAAGAAGCCCTTCCTTGTGTTTGAGATCTTAAATCAGTAGCATAACCAAACATTTCAGACAATGGAACTTGAGCTTGTATTTTTTTAATTATTGATATACTTTCCATAGATTCAATAATTCCTCTTCTTCGATTTAAATCTCCAATAACATCTCCCATATATTTTTCAGGAGTTTCAATTTCTACATTCATAATAGGTTCTAAAATAATAGGATTTGCTTTTGCGAAACCTTTTTTAAATGCTATTGAAGACGCTATTTTAAATGCCATTTCTGATGAATCAACATCATGATAGGATCCATCAAATATAGTAACACGAATATTTACAATAGGATATCCAGCAATCACACCATTTTTTATTTGTTCTTGAATACTTTTATCGACAGCTGGAATATATTCTTTAGGTACAGACCCTCCTACAATTTTATTTATAAATTCATAATTTTTATTATTATTTTTCAAAGGTTCAAGTTTTAACCACACATGACCAAATTGACCTCTACCGCCAGATTGTCTTATAAATTTTCCTTCTTGTTCTATAGTAGATTTTATAGTTTCTCTATAAGAAACTTGAGGTGTTCCAACATTTACTTCAACTTTAAATTCACGTTTCATTCTATCTACAATTATTTCTAAATGTAATTCTCCCATACCAGCAATAATAGTTTGACCTGATTCTTCATCAGTAAAAAATTTAAAAGAAGGATCTTCTTGAGATAAACGATTAAGAGCAATTCCCATTTTTTCTTGATCTACTTTTGTTTTTGGTTCTAATGAAATAGATATTACTGGTTCTGGAAATTTGATTTTTTCTAAAATAATAGGATTAATAGGATCACATAATGTATCACCAGTTGAAATATTTTTAAGTCCTATTGCAGCAGCAATATCTCCTGCTTTAACTTCTTTTATTTCATCTCTTTTATTTGCATGCATTTGCACAATTCTACCTAAACGAGTTTTTTTATTTTTAGTTGAATTTAATACAAAATCTCCAGATTTTATTATACCTGAATAAACCCTAAAAAAAGTTAAATTACCAACAAAAGGATCATTTAAAATTTTAAAAGCTAATGCTGAAAAAGGTTCTTTATAATTCAAATATCTTGTTGAATGTGTTTTTTCATCCATTAAGACGCCATTAATTAAATTAACATCATGAGGGGATGGTAAATAATCTATTATAGCATCTAATAATGACTGAACACCTTTATTTTTAAAAGAAGACCCACATGTAACAATCATTATTTCATTTTTAATAACACGTTTTCTTAATCCTTTTTTTATTTCTTTTTCATTTAGTTTAATTCCTTTTAAATATTTATTCATTAAATATTCAGAAGATTCGACAGAACTTTCAATTAACTTTTGATTTAAATTACAAGATAAATTAATTAATTCACTAGGAATATTTTTATAAGTAAATGTCAACCCTTTATCTTTTTCATTCCAATATATAGATTTCATTTTTATTAAATCTACTATTCCAATAAAATTTTCTTTTTTAAAAATTGGTAATTGTATAGGAACTGGGTTAGATAAAAGTTTATTTTTTAATTGATCAATTACTTTTAAATAATTTGCTCCTATTCTATCCATTTTATTTATAAAAGCTATTTTAGGAACTTTATATTTAATAGCTTGTCTCCATACTGTTTCAGATTGAGGTTGAACACCACCTACAGCACAATATATCATAACAACTCCATCTAATATTCTCATAGATCTTTCAACTTCAATAGTAAAATCTACATGCCCTGGTGTATCAATAATATTAATCCTATGAGATTTAAATTGATTTTCCATACCTGACCAAAAACAAGTTGTTGAAGCTGATGTTATTGTTATACCTCTTTCTTGTTCTTGTTCCATCCAATCCATTGTTGCTGATCCATAATGTACTTCACCTATTTTGTGATTTATTCCTGTATAAAATAAAATTCTTTCAGTTGTAGTTGTTTTACCTGCATCTATATGTGCACTAATTCCTATATTTCTATAATTTTTAATATATGTTTTAGTAGACATTAAAACCTCATAAATATTTTAGTATTAAAAAATTAATAATGTTTAATATAAATTAAAATATATGACCAAATATTATTTACCATCTATAATGAGCAAATGCTTTATTAGCTTCTGCCATTCTATGAATATCTTCACGTTTTTTAAAAGATAAACCTTTTTTTCTTGTAGCATCTAATAACTCTTTATATAATCTTAAAGACATTGTTTTTTCTTTTCTTTTTCTAGCTGATTCAATAATCCATCTCATTGCTAATGTATTACTTCTCACAGGACGTACTTCTATTGGAACCTGATAAGTAGAACCTCCAACTCTTCTCGATTTTACTTCAACTACAGGTCTAACATTTTCCAAAGCTAATTGAAAAGATTCAATATCATTTATTCCAGATTTTTTTGAAAGATAATTAAGAGCTTTATAAACAATTTTTTCTGATATTGTTTTTTTACCTTTTATCATTAATATATTAATAAATTTAGATACAATTTCAGATCCAAACTTTGTATCAGGTAATATCTTTCTTTTATTGATAATATTATGACGTGACATAAAATACTCCAAATATTTTTTTATAAATAGTTAACTATAATTAATTTTTTATAAATTAAGATTTTATTTTTTTAGTTCCGTATTTAGATCTACCATTTTTTCTTTTATTTATTCCTGATAAATCAAAAGCACCATGAATTGTATGATAACGCACTCCAGGTAAGTCTTTTACCCTTCCGCCTCTTATTAGCACTATAGAATGTTCTTGTAAATTATGACCTTCACCTCCTATATAAGAAGTTACTTCTAATCCATTTGTTAATCTAACTCTACATACTTTTCGGAGAGCAGAATTTGGTTTTTTAGGGGTTGTAGTATACACTCGAATACACACTCCTCTTTTTTGAGGACAAGAATTAAGAGCTGGAACATCACTTTTTATTATTTTTTTAAATCTTGATTTTCTTATTAATTGATTAATTGTAGGCATTTGATTTAATATCCTTTTTAAACAATAAATTTAATTATATTAATTTAATATAATTAATTATAATTTTATTTTCAATTTCTAAATTTTTTTAAGTTTTAATAGATTTATTGAAATATATTGTATGTTAATTTATATATTTTATATTTTCTAAATGAAATATTTTTAAAAAATAATATACATTATTTTAAGAAAATATTTTTAAAAAAAATTTAGTATTATTAATATTAATATATATAATTATTATTATATATAATTTTTAAAAAAATAATTAATTCAAAAATTTAATTCATAAAAAATATATTTTATATAAAAATTTTAATAATTTTTTAAATTTAGTATTGAAAATTTTAATTTATAATATATATTATTATTTTAATATATTAAATATTAATATTTAAAAATATGTTTTTAAAATATGACAATTATAAATAATATAGATATTAAAAATTTAAATATATACTTCACAGATAAAGCAGCAATAAGAACTAAATATCTGATTTCAAAAGAAAATAAAATAAATCTTAAATTAAGAGTTTATATTAACGGAGGTGGTTGTAAAGGATTTAAATATAATTTTGTACTAGATAGTAAATCTAGTAAAAAAGATTTAATAATTAAAAATTATAATATAAATGAAAAATTAATAGTAGATAATATCAGTTTTCAATATTTAATAGGAAGTTCAATAGATTATATTGAAGAAATTGAATTTTCTCATTTCATTGTTAAAAATAAAAAATATAATAATACTTGTAGTTGTGGCTATTCTTTTAGTATTTAGTTTTATATAAATAAATTTTATATTTATATTATATTATGTGAATTTTTTATATATTATTAAACATAATCCAATAATAATACTTATATCTGAAATATTAAATATTGGAAAATGAAAATTATTAATATGAAAATCTATATAATCAATTATATATTTATTATTTAATCTATCAAATAAGTTTCCCATTATTCCTCCTAAAATCATAGAATCTGATAAATTATTTATTTTATTTTTACTATTATTAATAATAATTTTTACTAAAAATAAAAATATAGTAAATATTGAAGTAAAATTTAAAATACAAATTTGCCATATATATCTATCAGATAAAAAATTAAACGCTGCTCCTAAATTATGTATATGAGTTATATTAATAAAATAACAAAAATAAAAAATACAATTAATACATATTTTATTTATTATTATTTTTTTTATTACAAAATCAATGATTAAAATATATATTGATATATATATCCAATATAATTTTTTATATTTAAATATTTTATTCATTAAACAAATTTACGTTTTTCTCCTGAACCTAATGTATTCAATATACATCTTTTACATATTTCAGAGTAATTTTCTTTAGAATTAATATTGTATACAAAATGCCAGCAACGAGGACATTTTTTACCTTTCACTTTTATTAAATTTATTTTTAAACCATTAATATTTTCACATTTTATTGAGTGTATATCAGAATTATTATAATCTGATAATACTACTTTGGAAGTCAGAAATATAAATTTAATTTCATTACCTAATTTTTTTAAAATTTTATAAATATATGGTTTTGCATGTAATATTATACATGACTCTAAAGAACTATTAATAATTTTTTTTTCACGTGATATTTCTATTATTTTATTAATTTCATTACGTATTTTAATAATAGTTTTCCAGAAATTATTATTAAATATACTTTTTTCTTTTAAAGAAAATAAATTATTATACCATTCTTCTAAAAAAATATTTTTATTTCTATTGCCTGGAATAAAATTCCATATTTCATCAGCAGTAAAAGAAATAATAGGAGAAATCCAACGGACCATTGCTTCAATTATATGATATATTGCAGTTTGACAACTACGTCTATATATACTACATTTATGAAATGTGTATTGACGATCTTTTATAATATCTAGATAAAAAGAACTCATTTCGGTTGAACAAAAATACATAATTCTTTTTACTACATTATGAAAATCATAATTTTTATAAAATAATAAAATTTCATTTTGTACTTCTTTTGCTTTAGATACCGCCCAAATATCTAATATAACCATATTTTTAGTATTTACAATATTATCATTAGGGTCAAAATCATGTATATTAGCTAATAAAAATCTAACAGTATTTCTTATTTTACGATAATTATCTATTGATTTGTTAATAATTTTATCTGAAACAGTCATTTCATTAGTATAATCATTAGATGAAACCCATAATCTTAAAATGTCAGCTCCTAATGTATTTATTATATTATTAGAGTCAAATACATTTCCAACTGATTTTGACATTTTACGTCCTTTACTATCAACAGTAAATCCATGAGTTAAAACTTCATCATAAGGTGCTTTTTTATTAATAATAGTTGATGTTACCAAAGATGACATAAACCATCCTCTATGTTGGTCTGAACCTTCTAAATATAAATTAATATTATTTTTTATACATTTTAATCTTGTTCTTACAACTGAAAAATGTGTTGATCCAGAATCAAACCAAATATCTAATGTATCTGAAATTTTATGATAATTATATAAATCATAACCAATCATACTTAATGGATCTAAATCATACCAAGCTTGAATCCCATTGATTTCAACTTTTTTTGCTACTATTTCAAGTATTTCAAGAGTGCGAGGATGAAGTTTATAAGTTTTATTATGAACAAATAATGACATTGGAACACCCCATACCCTTTGACGAGAAATGCACCAATCAGGACGATTAATAATCATATTTTTAATTCTATTTTTTCCCCATGTTGGAATCCAATTAACATTTTTAATAGAATTTAATAATTTTTCTCTTAAATTATTTTTATTGATACTTATAAACCATTGAGGTGTTGCTCTAAATATAATAGGTGTTTTATGTCTCCAACAATGAGGGTAACTATGATTAATTTTTTTTACATATATTAATAAATTTTTATTTTTTAAAATTTTAATTAAAACTTTGTTTGATTGAAGTACTTTTATGCCATCTAATTCATATAATGTATTTTTAATATATTCACCTTTATGATTAGTAGAATCAAAAATTTCTAAGTTGTATTTTTTAGAAATAATATAATCATCATTACTATGACTAGGTGCTATATGAACTGCACCAGTTCCCATATCTGAATTAACATTATTACTCAAAATAATAGGTATATTAAAATTCATAAAAGGATGTTTAAATTTTAAAAATTCTAAATTACGACCTTTTGTTTTTCCTATTATGCTCCATTGTGTTATTTTATATTGTATCATTAATTTTTTTACTAATTTTGAATATATTATATATATTTGTTTTTCAGTTTTTACTAAACAATAATCAAATTTTGTATTTACAGCAATTGCTCTATTATCTGGTAATGTCCATGGCATTGTTGTCCAAATAATAATTGAAATTTTTAATTTTAAATTATTAATAAAAAATTTCGAAGAAACAAATGAAGAATTCAAAGCTTCAAAAGCAATATGCATAGATGTTGAAATAATATTATAATATTCTACTTCTGCTTCTGACAATGAAGATTTGCATTCAATACACCAATGAATAGGTTTTAATCCTTTATATAAATAATTATTAGATATTATTTTACTAAAAGTACGAATAATATTAGCTTCAGTTTTAAAATCCATAGTTAAATAGGGATTTTTCCAATCAGCAATAACACCAAGTCTAATAAAATCTTTTTTTTGATTTTCTACTTGTTCTAAAGCATATTTACGACAATTTAATATAAAATCTTTACATTTTATTTTTTTTATATTTTTACCTAACATTTTATTTACTTTTAATTCAATAGGTAACCCATGACAATCCCATCCTGGTATATAAGGAGCATTATATCCATTCATGCTTTTATATTTAATAATAATATCTTTGATAATTTTATTAACTGCATGTCCAATATGTATATTGCCGTTTGCGTAAGGTGGTCCATCATGAAGTATAAATTTCTTTTTATTTTTTTTACTTAATCTAATCTGATTATAAATATCTTCTTTATACCATTTACTTAAAATTCTATTTTCTTTAATAGGAAGATTTGCTTTCATAGGAAAAGATGTTAAAGGTAAATTTAAAGTTTTTTTGTAATTTATCATTTTTTTTTCCAAATTTTTTTATTTAAAATTGAAATAATAAAATTTTTAAAATGTATTTAAAAATTAAAATATGTTATAATTTTGTTATAATAAGTTTTATTTATATTATTTATTTTATGTTTAATATATATATTTAATATAAAACAACATTATTTTAATGTTGTTTTATATTAAAAAATCAATTATTATTTTAATAATAAATATAAATTCAACTACAATATTAACTTAATAAAAATTAAAAAATTAAATATTTTATAAGGATTAAAATTGTCTAAAATAAAATCATCAATAAAAAGAGACTTACAATCTAAAAAAAAAAGAAAAAATAACATAAGTAATAAATCAATTATTAAAAATTTTTTAAAAAAAATTAAATTTTATATATATAAAAAAGATAAAAAAATATCTAAAGATTTATTTTGTAAATTTCAATCAATTATTGATAGAAAATCTACAAAAGGTTTAATACATAAAAATAAAGCATCTCGTTATAAGAAAAAAATATTCAACAGAATTAAAAATATTAATATTAATTAATTTTTTAATTCTGTTGAATATTATCAAAAAATTTTTCAACAGTTTTAATAAATTTTTTAGATTTAGGAATATTATTATTTTCATATGAATTATAAAAACTTTTTTCAAGATCAAATAATAATTTTTTTTGATAATTATTAAGTTTTACAGGTGTTTCTACAACTATTTTACATAATAAATCCCCAATAGATACACCACGTAATGATTTAACACCTTTTCCTCTTATTCTAAAAATTTTACCTGTTTGTGTTTCTAAAGGTATTTTTAATTTTAGTTTTCCATAAAGAGTTGGAATTTCTATTTCACCACCTAAAGCTGCTTTTGTAAAATTAATAGGTATTTCACAATAAAGATTATTTTCTTCACGCTCAAAAATAGGATGTTTTTTAATATTTATTTGTACATATAAATCACCTGGATCAATTCCATATTCTCCAGCTTCTCCTTTGCCTGTTAATCTAATTCTATCTCCAGAATCTACTCCTGATGGTATTTTTACAGATAACATTTTTAATTTTTCTATTCTACCATTATTACATTTTATACATGTATTTTTAATAACTGTTCCACAACCCATACAATATGGACAAGTTTGTTGGACAGTAAAAAAACCTTGTCTTGTATGTATTTGACCATTTCCATTACATGATGAACAATTTATTATTGAATTTTTTGATTTTGCACCACTTCCATTACAAAAATTACATTTATCAAAAGTTTTAATACGTATTTCTTTTATTACTCCTTTTACTGACTCTTCAAGAGATATTTGAATGTTATATTGTAGATCAGAGCCTCTTCTAACTTTTTGTCTTTTATTTCCACTAAATATGTCACCAAAAACATCTCCAAATATATCACCAAAATCCGAATTATCTTCTACATTACTATTTTGTTCAAATGCAGAATGTCCATATTGATCATATGTTGAACGTTTTTGAGGATCTTTTAATATTTCATATGCTTCTTTAATTTCTTTAAATTTTGATTCTGCTTGTTTGTTTCCTAAGTTTCTATCTGGGTGAAATTTCATTGCTAAACGTTTATAAGCTTTTTTTATTTCTCTGTTTTCTGAGTTTCTAGAAACACCCAAAATTTCATAATAGTCTAATTTTGACATTTTTTTCCTAAATATAATTTATAAATTTAATACACGAACATAGAATAAATTCTATGTTCGTGATTTTATCATAAAATATATATAAATATATTATATTATAATATAAAATTATTATTTTTTATCTTTAAGTTCTTCAAATTCAGCATCTACTACATTTTCTTTTGAAACATTGTTATTGTTTTTACTATTTTCTGTTGTGTCTTTTTTATTTTCTGGTTGTATTATCTTACTAGTAATATTTATCAATAATTGCATTTTTTTACTTATTTCAGATTTATCTTCTCCTTTAAGTGCATTTTCTAAATTTTTAAATGATTCTTCAACTAAATTTTTATTTTCTTTTGAAATCTTATTTTCTATTTCTTTTAATTGTTTTTTACTACTATGTAAAAGATAATCAGCTTGATTTTTTATTTGAATTAATTCCTCAAATTTTTTATCTGATTCAGCATTAATTTTAGATTCTTCTACCATTTTTTTTATTTCTTCTTCTTTTAAACCTGAAGAAGCTTTAATTGTTATTTTTTGTTCTCTTCCGCTTTTTTTATCTTTTGCATTTACATGTAAAATACCATCAGCATCTATATCAAAAGTTACCTCAATTTGTGGAGTTCCACGCATTGCAGGTTCAATACCATCTAAATTAAATTGTCCTAATGATTTATTATCTATTGCTCTTTTACGCTCACCTTGTAATATATGAATAGTAACAGCAGATTGATTATCTTCTGCAGTTGAAAAAATTTGACTATGATTAGTAGGAATAGTTGTATTTTTAGATAATAATGTTGTCATAACACCTCCCATTGTTTCTATACCTAATGATAAAGGAGTAACATCCAATAATAAAACATCTTTAACATCACCAGCTAAAACACCACCTTGAACTGATGCACCTATAGCTACTGCTTCGTCAGGATTAACATCTTTTCTTGGTTTTTTATTAAAAAAATTTGTAACTATTGTTTGAACTAAAGGCATACGAGTTTGACCACCAACTAATATAATATCTTTAATATCAGATATAGAAACTTTAGCATCTTGTAAAGATATTTCCAATGGTTTAATAGTACGTTTAACTAAATCTTCAACTAAAGATTCTAATTTAGCACGAGTCACTTTTATATTCATATGTTTTGGACCATTATTATCTGCTGTAATATAAGGAAGATTAACATCTGTTTGGTGTGAAGAAGATAATTCTATTTTTGCTTTTTCAGATGCTTCTTTTAATCTTTGCATTGCTAAAGGATCCTTTCTAAGATCAATGCCTTGATTTTTATTAAATTCATCTGCTAAGTAATTAATTAATTTACTATCAAAATCTTCACCACCTAAATGTGTATCACCATTAGTAGATAATACTTCAAAAGCTTTTTCTCCATCAACATCATCTATTTCTATAATAGAAATATCAAATGTACCACCACCTAAATCATAAACTGCTATAATTCTATTTCCAATTTCTTTATCAAGACCATAAGCTAAAGCAGCAGCAGTTGGTTCATTAATTATCCTTTTTACATCTAAACCTGCTATACGTCCTGCATCTTTTGTTGCTTGACGTTGTGCATCATTAAAATAAGCAGGTACAGTAATAACAGCACTATTAATTTTTACTTTAAGATATTCTTCAGCTGTTTTTTTCATTTTTTTTAAAATTTCAGCTGAAATTTGAGGAGGTGATATTTTTTTATTTTTAACTTGTATCCAAGCATCTCCATTATCTGCTTGTATTATATTATAAGGCATTATATTAACATCACGTTGAACTTCTTTGTCTTTAAATCTTCTACCTATTAGTCTTTTTATTGCAAATAAAGTATTTTCAGGATTGGTAATGGATTGTCTTTTAGCTGGTTGTCCAACTAAAATTTCATTATTTTTAGTATAAGCAACAATAGAAGGTGTGGTTCTATCGCCCTCACTATTTTCAATTACTTTTGGTTTTCCATTTTCAATAATAGATACACAAGAATTAGTAGTACCTAAATCTATTCCAATTATTTTTCCCATTTAAAACCTTTAATTTTAATATTAAAATATATTACTCATATATTTTATATATGAGGACAAAAATTAGCTTTTCAAGTTTATAAAATAAATTTAATTATTTAATGTATATTAATTTAATTTATATTAAATAATATAATATATTAACAAATTTTTATAAATACAGTATATATTATATTTATAATTATAAAATAATTATTTATTTATATTA
This sequence comes from Candidatus Makana argininalis, assembly GCA_051307355.1. Taxonomy (GTDB): domain Bacteria; phylum Pseudomonadota; class Gammaproteobacteria; order Enterobacterales; family Enterobacteriaceae; genus Makana; species Makana argininalis_D. The sequence continues at coordinate 71,249 of JBPPLQ010000001.1, read as the reverse complement.
ATAACATCAATTTCATAATTAAAATGGAGATGTATGTACGCAGTTTTTCAAAGTTGTGGTAAACAATATAAAGTTATTCCAGGACAAAATATAACAATGGAAAAAATTAGTTATAAACCAGATAATATAATTGAATTTTCAAAAGTATTAATGATTTTTGATAATAAAAAAATTTATTTAGGAAGGCCATTTATAAAAAATGTAAAAATTATAGCACAAATAATATCACATTTTCGTAATAAAAAAATTATTATTTTAAAATTTAAACGTCGTAAACATTTTCGTAAAAAACAAGGTCATAGACAATGGTTTACTAATTTAAAAATAAAAAATATACAAATATCAAAATAAGAGAATAATATGGCACATAAAAAAGCGGGTGGTTCAACAAGAAATGGTAGAGATTCACATAGTAAACGTTTAGGTATAAAAAAATATGGAGGTGAAATTGTTAAATCTGGAAATATAATTGTACGACAACGTGGAACTCAATTTCATCCAGGAACTAACGTGGGATGTGGTAAAGATCATACTTTATTTGCTTTAATAAACGGTAAAGTTAAATTTGAAATAAAAGGGATAAATAAAAAAAGATTTATTAGTATATTTAAATAAAAATATTTAAATTTTTTATTTAAAAATTATTAAATATTAATAAATATCTAATTTAGAGAATAATTATGAAATTTGTTGATGAATGTAATATTACAGCATTATCTGGAAATGGTGGTAATGGTTGTATTAGTTTTCGTAGAGAAAAATATATTAATAAAGGTGGACCAAATGGAGGAAATGGTGGTGATGGAGGAAATGTATGGTTAATTGGAAATAAAAATTTAACAACTTTAATAGATTTTAAATTTAATAAAAATTATTATGCAGCATGTGGACAAAATGGAAAAAAAAATAATAAAACTGGAAAAAATGGAAAAGATATTTTTATCAAAGTTCCATTAGGTACAAAAGTAACAGATACTAATAAAAATAAAATAATATGTGATATTACATATCATAAACAAATTTTTTTAATAGCAAAAGGTGGAAGACATGGATTAGGTAATACAAAATTCAAATCATCTGTAAATAGATATCCAAAAATTAAGACATTGGGAAAGAAAGGTGACATTTTTAATATTAATTTAAAATTAATATTTTTAGCAGATGTCGGAATATTAGGATTACCTAATGCTGGAAAGTCTTCATTTTTAAGAGCTGTATCATCATCAAAAACAAAAATATCTAGTTATCCATTTACTACTTTAATACCAAAATTTGGTGTTGTATTTTTAAAAGAAAAAAGATTTACTATTGCTGATATACCTGGAATTATAAAAGGATCTTCTTGTGGTTCAGGATTAGGTATTAATTTTCTTAAACATTTAGAAAAATGTAAAATATTACTACATATTATAGATATATATCCTTTAGATAAATCTAATCCAATCGACAATGCAAATATTATTTTAAATGAAATAAAACAATATAGTATTATTTTATATAATAAACCTATATGGCTTGTATTTAATAAAATCGATTTAATAGAAAATAAAAAATTATTAGCTGTTGCAAATAAAATAACAAAATCTTTAAATTTTTATAAAAAATACTATTTAATATCTGCAATTAATAAAAAAAATACTAAAAGATTATGTTTAGATTTATATAATTATATTCATAATGTTAAATAAATTAAATATTTATTCATATTTTCGAAAAATTAATTTTATATATATATTATATACTTTTTAAAAATATTAAAATCTTAATATATCATTAATATGATATATTAAGATTAAGTACTTATTTACTAAATTTATTTTTTTTTTTATCAACATAATTATTTTTAATTTTATTTTTAAAATTAAATTTATTTTTATTAAATTTAATTTTTTTATAATTATTAATTTTAAATTTTTTATCTTTATTTTTAATATTTTGATTTTTTATTAATTTAATATTTATAAATTTATTTAAAATTCTTATTTTATTTAATTTATTAAATATTTTTTTTGATATGTTTTTTTTTAATTCAATAATTGAATAATAATTAAATAATTTAATATTTCCAATTAATTTACTATTTATTTTGCATTCATTAGAAATTGCACCAACTATATGTCGAATTTCAACCCCATCATTAATTCCAATTTCAATACTAAATAAATCAAATTGATTTAAATAATTTTTATTTTCTTTGAATATTTTATTTTTAACTTTTAATTTATTATATTTTTTAATAAATGGAGATTGTTTAACAATAAAATTTCTTTTTCCTTCAGATATTTTTAATAAAATTGCAGATAAAGTTTCTATATCTGTATTTGTATTTTTTTTAATTTTATTTAAAATATTACAATATACATTTAAGTCTATATTTTTTAAATAATTTTTAACTTTATCTGAAAATTTAGAAATTCTTATCAAACTTAATTCGTCTGCATTAGGTAAATTTATTTCTTTTATTTTTAATTTAATAAAATTTTCTATTTTTCTAAGAAGTCTAAATTCTCTATTTTCTATAAATAAAATAGCTTTACCAGTTCTTCCAGCTCTTCCTGTTCTTCCTATACGATGAATATAAGATTCTGAATCAAGTGGAATATCATAATTAATAACTAAACTGATTCTATCTACATCAAGTCCTCTAGCAGCAACATCTGTTGCTATTAAAATATCTAAATCACCCTGTTTAAAACGATTTAAAGTTTTTTCACGTATATGTTGATTCATATCTCCATTTAATGCAGAACTGTTATAACCTTTATTTACAAGATAATTAGAAATTTCTATAGTTGAATTTTTTGTTTTAACAAATACAATAGCAGCGTCAAAATTTTCTATTTCTAAAAAATAACTAAGTGCTTTTTTTTTGTAAATTCTATTAACTTTCCAATAATTTTGCAATATATCTGGACGTGTATTAATATTACATTTTATTTTAACTTCTTTTGGTTTATTCATAAAACGATTTGCTATACGTTTAATAGCTTCAGGCATAGTAGCAGAAAATAAAGCTGTTTGATGAATTTTAGGAATTTGTGATAAAATCTTTTCTACATCTTCAATAAAACCCATTCTTAACATTTCATCTGCTTCATCTAATATTAAACCAGAAAGATTAGATAAATCTAAAGTACCTTTTCTTAAATGATCTAATAACCTTCCTGGTGTTCCAAAAACAATTTGAGGTTTTTTTTTTAATGATTTAAATTGTAAATCATAACTTTGACCACCATACAAAATAGCTATTTTAATTAAATTAATATATTTAGAAAAATTTAAAAATGCTTTTCCAACTTGTATTGCCAGCTCTCTGGTAGGAGTTAAAACTAGCACTTGAGGTAATTTAATTGATAAATTTAAATTATTAAGAAAAGGTAAAGCAAAAGCTGCTGTTTTACCACTACCAGTTTGAGCTATTCCTAATACATCATGACCTAATAATAAATGTGGAATACAATCAATTTGAATTGGTGATGGTTTTATATATCCTAAATCATTTAATGATTTAATAATATTATTTTTTAGACCTAAATTAGCAAATGATATTTCATTTTTAGACATGTTTCAAAGCCTCATTTTTTAGTATCTATAAGTTTAAATATTTGACATTAAAAATATTTATTTTCACTAACATTTCGAACCAGTTAAAAAATTATTTCAAATAAAATATTATTTTATTTAAATAATTTTATTTTTTAATTAAAAGAATTAGCTTCTTTTATACTTAATCTCACTCTACCATTATCATCAATTTCAATAACTTTTACTAAAACTTCTTGTAAAATTGATAAATAATCATCTACTTTATATACTCGTTTTTTAGAAATTTGAGATATATGCACTAATCCTTCTTTGTAGTTATTTATACTAACAAAAGCACCAAAATTTACTATACGAGTAACTTTTCCATTGTAAATACATCCAACTTCTATTTCAGAAGTTATTTGTTTAATTATATGTATAGCATTAATAACTTTATTTTCATCTATTGATGAAATTTTTATTATTCCACAATTTTCAATTTCTATTGTTGTTCCAGTTTCTTCTGTAATAGATTTAATTACTGAACCTCCTTTACCAATAATATCTTTAATTTTATTTGGATTTATTTTTATCGTATGAATTCTTGGTGCATATTTAGAAATATTATTTCTTGGATATTTAATTTTTTCTTCCATAGTATGTAAAATATTTAAAATTGATTTTTTTGCAATTTTTAAAGATTTTTTTACGATATTTATATTTATGCCTGTATTTTTAATATCCATTTGTAATGCTGTAATATATTTACCATTACCAATAATTTTAAAATCCATATCTCCAAAATTATCTTCATCACCTATTATATCATTTAAAATAATAAATTTTTTACCTTCTTTAATTAATCCAATTGAAATTCCTGCAATAGGTGATTTAATAGGCACACCAGCATCCATTAAAGCTAATGAAGCACCACAAACTGATGCCATTGATGAAGATCCATTAGATTCTGTTATTTCTGATACAATACGAATAGTATATGGAAATTCATTAATAGATGGCATTATATATTTTATCCCTTTTTTAGCTAAACAACCATGACCTATTTCTCTTCTTTTTGGTGATCCAATTAAACCTATTTCTCCTATACAATATGGTGGGAAATTATAATGCAATAAAAATCTTTCTATTTTATCACCTGTTATTTCATTAATATTTTGTGCATCTCTTTCAGTTCCTAAAGTTACTGTCACTAATGATTGAGTTTCACCTCTTGTAAATATTGAAGAGCCATGTGTTCGTGGAAGCAAACCTACTTTAATATCTAAGTTTCTAACTTTATTAATTTTTCTGCCATCAATACGAAATTTTTCATATATCATTTTGTTTCTTATTAATCTTTTTTTAAAATAATCAAATTCAATATTTATTTTATTTTCATCTAAATTTTTATTTTCTTTTATTATTTTTTTATTAATTTCAGATTTAATCAAATTTATTTTATTAATTCTTTCATTTTTTTCTTTTATTAAAAATGCATTATTTATTTTTAATTTTGATAATTTAGATATTTTATTAATTAAATGATTATTTATTAATTTATTATTAAATTTAAATTTTTTTTCTTGAATTAAATTTGAAAATAAATTTATATTATCTATAATTATATTTTGACTAATATTACCAAATTCTATAGCATTTATAATTTTATTTTCATCTAATAAGTTCGATTCCGATTCTATCATCAAAATAGATTTTTTTGTTCCAGAAATAACTAAATTCAAACTACTATTTATAATTTCATTATAATTAGGATTTAATATAAAGTTATTATTTATATAACCAATTCTTGCTATTCCTATAGGTCCTTTAAAAGGTATACCTGATATGCTTAAAACAGCTGAAGTTCCAATTATAGCAACAACATCAGGATTAATTTGAGGATTTACTGAAAGAGCTGTTGCAATAATTTGAACTTCGTTCATAAATTTTTCAGGAAATAAAGGTCTAATAGATCTATCTATAAGTCTTGACACTATTACTTCATTTTCACTTTGACGACCTTCTCTGCGAAAAAAACCACCTGGAAATTTTCCTACAGAATAATAACGTTCTTGATAATTAACATTAAGAGGTAAAAAATTTTGACCTGTTTTTTCTTCTTTTTCACATACAACTGTTACAAGAATAACTGTATCTTCAATACTTGATAAAACTGAAGATGTAGCTTGACGTGCTATATTACCTGTTTCTAACTTTACTAATTTGTTTCCATATTTAAATTTATGTATAATTTTTTTTAACAAAAATATTTTCCTTTTAAATTATTTATATTTAAATTTAATAAAGATATTTTTAATATTTTAAACTTTTAATTTAATATTTTTAATAAAAGTATTAAATTAAAAAATAAATTATATATTTATATTTATAAAAAATTATTTATTTATTGAAATTAATTTAATAAAGAAAATATATAATTTATTTTTAAAAGGGGGTAAAATAAGACCCCTTTTAAATTTTAATAAAAATATTTATCTACGTAAATTTAAACGTTTAATTAAATTATTGTAGTTTAATAAATTTTTATTTTTAATATAATTAAGCAACCTTTTTCTTTTTGATACCATTTTTAATAAACCTTTTCGGCTGCTATAATCTTTTTTATTTTTAGTAAAATGAATTTGTAATTTATTTATATTGAAAGTTAAAATAGCTATTTGAACTGCAGTAGATCCTGTATTTTTTATATTATAACCAAATTCATTAATAATTTTAATTTTTTCTGTGTTTATTAGAGACATTATAAATTCTCCAAAGAATTTTATTATTTTAAATTTTTTTTATCTCTAATTTAAATTACTAATTAAAAATTATATCATAATTGATTTATTGTGTATATATTATTAATGTATATAACTTTATTGTAAATAAATTATTTTTAGAAATTTAAATTAAATTTAAATATTTAAAATATTTATGTAAATAAATAACTTTAATTATATATAAATTTAATTTTATTTAAATTAAATATATTTTATAAATATAAAATATTTAAATTTAATTTTTTATATATTTGGTTATTTAAATGTTCTAAATAAATTATTTATTGGTATAATTAATTTGTTTAGAACGTATTTTTTTGCATATGTTTCTTTTTTGTTTTTAAATATATTTTTTATATCATTTATAGTAATCATTTTTTTATAAGAAAAATGAGATATTTTTATTCTACGTAATTCTGATACATAAGCTCCGCAATTCAAATATAAACCTAAATCATCTACTAATTTTCTTATATAAGTTCCTTTAGAACAATAAATCTTTAATATTACTTTATTTAATTTACAATATAAAAGCTTTATATAATATATTTTAATTATTTTAAAATTTCTTATAATTTTAATTCCTTTTCTTGCATATTTATATAATGGTCTGCCTTTATATTTTTTTGATGAAAACATTGGTGGAATTTGATTTATATCACCGGTAAATACTTTTAATGCATTTTTTATTTCAAATTTTTTTGGATAAATATTATTTTTGCTAATTATATTTCCTTCATAATCATATGTATCAGTACGAATTCCTAAAATGATAGTAACTATATAAATTTTATCAGAATTAATTATATATTTAGCAAATTTAGTAGCTTTTCCTAAAAATAATGTTAACATTCCAGTAGCACAAGGATCTAGAGTTCCACTATGGCCTATTTTTTTAATATAAAAAATTTTTTTGATTATTTGTAATACTCTATTTGAAGAAATACCATATGGTTTGTCTATTAATAAAATTCCACTTGTATTATTATATAATTTATTTTCAAAATTATTATTTTTTTTCATTTTTGAATTTTTTAAAAATAATTAAATATTTTACTTAAAAAGTTTTTTAATTTTATTATATAAATTAATATTTTTTATAAATGTATTATCATAAATAAATTTTATTTTTGGTATTAAACGTAAATACATGTTTTTTTTTAAAATTTTTCTAAAAAAATTAGATGCATTTTGCATAACAATGATATTTTTTTTACATTCTATATGATTATTATTATTTAAAAAAATTACAAATATGTTTAAATATGATAAATCTTTAGATATATAAATATTTGAAATAGTAGCTGATTTAATTCTAGGATCTTTAATTTTTTTAATTAAAATATTATAAATATTTTTTTTTATTTCTTTTGAAATTTTTTTAATTCTTATGTTTTTTTTTTCTATTAACAAATAATTTATTCCTTTAATTTAAATATACTAATATAAATAAGTATATATATTTAATTTAATTTCATTTAATTTAATTTATTCAAACACTTCTACAATATCACCTAATGATATATCTTTATATTTATTCATACTAATACCACATTCTATTCCTTTTTTAATTTCAAAAACATCATTTTTAAATCTTTTTAATGATTCTAAAATACCTTTATACACAATTTTATTTTTACGTAAAATTATAATTTTTTTATTTTTTTTTATTATACCTTGATTAACAATACATCCGGCAATTAATCCTAATTTCTTTGAATTAAATATATTTTTTACTTCTGCTTTACCAATTATTTTTTCTTTTATATTATTATTATTCATTTTTTCAATTATTTTTTTTACTTCTTTAATTAAATCATAAATTGAAATATAGTACCTTACATCTATTTTTTTAAATTTTATTAAACGTTTAACATAAATATCGGAAATTACATTAAAACACAAAATAATAGAATTAGATGTATATGCTAGCATAACATCATTTTCAGTAATTTCACCAATACTAGATTTAATAATATTGATTTTAATATTTTTTTTAGAAATTATATTTAATGCATATCTAATTGCTTCACAAGATCCATTAACATCTGCTTTTATTATTAAATTAATTTTATTATTTATTTTATTTGATATTTGTTTAAAAATATTTTCTAAATTATATTTATGTGTTTTACATAATTTAATTTCTTTTGATTTTGTTTTTCTAATAATAGATAGATGTTTAGCTTTTTTTTCATCTTTAATTACTTTAAATTCATCACCTGGTTTTGTAATACCAGAAAGACCTATTATTTTTATAGGTAATGATAATTTAGATTTTTCTATATTTTCATTATTTAAATTATACATAGAACGTATTTTACCATATTCTAATCCACATAAAATAATATCATTTTTATTTAAAACGCCTTCTTTAACAATAATAATGGATACGGGACCTAAGTTTTTATCTAAAAAAGATTCTACAATAACCCCTTTAGCATTGCCATATTTTTTTGTTTTAAGATCTAATAATTTCGATTGTAATATTATTACATCAATTAATTTATCTATTCCTGTTCCTACTTTTGCAGATACATTTATAAATTTATTTTTACCACCCCATTTTTCTGAAACAATATTATATTTAGTTAAATCATTTTTAATTTTATTTATATTGGATTCTAATTTATCAATTTTATTAATAACTACAATTATAGGAACTTTAAAATTTTTAGCATGTTGAATTGCTTCAATTGTTTGAGGCATAACACCATCATCTGCTGCTATTACTAATAAAATAATATCAGTTAATTTAGCACCTTTAGATCTAACATAATTAAAAGCTAAATGTCCAGGTGTGTCTAAAAAAGTAATTCTTCCACATTCAGTCTTTACATTATAAAAACCTAAATGTTGAGTTATTCCAAATTTTTCTTTAATTAATACTGTATTTTTTAAAATATATTTTAATATACTTGTTTTGCCATGATCAACATGTCCCATAATAGTTACTATAGGCATTCTATATGTTATAGAAATATTTTTATTTAAATATTCTAAATTATTTTTTTTAATTTTATTAAAATCTTTTGAAAAAATATTATATCCCATTTCTTCTGCTAATAAATAAGCAGTATATTTATCAATAATATGATTAATATTTATTTTTAATTCTAATTTATTAATTAAATTAATTAAATTAAATTTTTTAACTGCAATTTTATTAGCTAATTCATGTAATTTGATAAATTTACCAATATAAATATTTTTAATATTAGATCTTAATGGTTTTATAAATTTCTGTATTATTTTTTTTTTTTTTTTATTTTTTTCATGATTATTGTTTATTGCAATATTATATTTTAAATCAAATTGACTATAAAGTGATTTTTTATTATTAATATATTGATTAATATTAATTTTATTATTTTTTTGTGTATTTATATATTTATTATTATTTTTTTTTTCTTTAAATTGATTTATTTTTTTAAAATTATTTTTAATTTTAACAATATTTTTTTTATTTATTATATTTATTTTTTTTTTAATTGTTTTTTTAATATTTAAATTTAAAGATTTTTTTTTTTTAAAATTTTTATCTTCCATGTTGTTTTTTATATTCATAATATTATTTATTTAAATTATATTTATTTATATTATAATTATTAATAATTAATTAATTTTATTTATATTTTTTTAAAATTTTTTAATTTTAAATATTTAAATTAAATTTATTTTTTTTTTTATATAGTTCTTGTAAAGTCATTATATTTAATTCAAATCCTGTTAAATTAGAAGCAAGTTTTACATTTTGACCATTTTTTCCAATTGCTTGTGCAATATGTGATTTATCTAATGCAATATCCATTTTATGATTTTTATCGTCTATAATAATAGATAATATCCCGATTGTAGCAATAGAATTTATTACTAATTGTACTTTATTTTCATTCCAAAGAAAAACATCTATTTTTTCTCCACATAATTCATTAGATATGGCTTGTATTCTAGAACCACGTAAACCTATGCAAGCACCAATTGGATCTATTCTATTATCATTTGTTTTAACTGCTATTTTTGATCTTAATCCAGGATATCTTGTAATAGCTTTGATTTCAATAATTTTTTCTTTAATTTCAGGAACTTCTATTTTTAATAATTCTATTAACATTTCGGGTCTTGATCTACTAATTAAAAATTCGTATTTATTACCTTTATTATGAATATAATATAATATTCCACGTATTATATCTCCTGGTCTTATATTTTCTCTAATCATCATTTCTTTTTTTTTTATAATTCCTATAGCTTTTTTTTCTAATTCTAATATTATTTTTTCTCTGCTAACTATCTTTACTATACCACTGACTATTTTTCCTTGATTTTTTTTAAAATATTTAATATCTGTTTTTATTTTATATTTTTTAATTTTTTTTAAAATTAATTTTTTTATTATTTGAATACTTATTCTATCAAAATCAAATTTTTTTATTTTTTTATCATAAAATTTTTTATTCAATTTATTTTTAAAATAAAGATTAGCATATTTAATTGAAATTTCTTTTTTTGGATCTAAGATATTTTTTACAAAAATCCAACGCCTAAATATATAAAATTCACCAGAGTCTCTATTAATTTTAACAAAAATATTATACTTATTATTATATTTTTTTTTCATTACTATTGAAATAGAATTTTCTAATGTTCTAAAAATTTTTTCTATACTAATTGATTTTTCATGTGATAATGATGTAATTATATTTATTATTTTTTTATTCATTAAATTTCCCAAAGTAATCATATAATTATATTTAAAAAATAAAAAACTAATAAAGTTTTTATTTTAAATTATATTAAATTAAAGTTTAAATTTATTAAATTTTAATGCCGAAGACGGGATTCGAACCCGTAAACCAAATAATAGGTACTACCACCTCAAGGTAGCGTGTATACCAATTTCACCACATCGGCTTTATATTTTTCATTTTAATAAAAGTTAATTAATTTATTTTTCTTTAATTTTCATTATATTATTAATTTGTTTACTATTAATAGTTTCATATTTTATTAATAAATCTTTCATATAATGAAGTATTTTTATATTTTCGAGAAGAATTTTTTTAGCTCTATCATAGTTTTTTTTAATAATTAATTTTATTTCTTTATCTATCATCAAATTTGTTTTATCAGATATATTTTTATTTTTATAAAAATAATTTTTTTCATAAAATTCATTCTCTTCTTCATTTGAATATAAAATAGGACCAAGTTTTTCAGAAAAACCCCACTTAGTAACCATTTTTCTAGCAATATTTGTAGCAATTTTAATATCATTGCATGAACCTGTTGAAATATTTTCATTTCCATATATTATTTCTTCAGCAATTCTTCCTCCGTATAAAGTAGATATTTGGCTTTCTAATTTTTGACGATTAATACTTATCATATCTTCTTTTGGTAAAAAAAAAGTTGCACCTAAAGATTTTCTTCGAGGAATTATAGTAACTTTATGTATTGGATCGTTATTAGGAACTAATTTACCAATTATAACATGTCCTGATTCATGATAAGCAGTATGTTCTTTTTGAAATTTTGTTATTATAAATGATTTTCTTTCAGAACCCATTATTATTTTATCTTTTGCTTTTTCTAAATCTATCATTGATATAATGATTTTATTTTTACTAGCTGCATATAAAGCAGCTTCATTGATTAAATTAGATAAATCTGCACCAGAAAAACCTGGAGTCCCTCTAGCTATTATTGATAAATTAACATCTGAAGATATAGGAGATTTTTTAATATGTACATTTAAAATTTGTTCTCTACCTTTTAAATCTGGTAAATCAACTATAACTTGACGATCAAAACGACCTGGACGTAATAAAGCAGAATCTAATACATCAGGACGATTTGTAGCTGCAATTATAATAACATCTTCATTTTTTTCAAATCCATCCATTTCTACTAACATTTGATTTAATGTTTGTTCTCTTTCATCATTTCCACCTCCAAATCCAGAACCACGTTTACGACCTACTGTATCTATTTCATCAATAAAAATTATACATGGTGATGATTTTTTTGCTTGATTAAACATATCTCTAACTCTAGATGCACCTACACCTACAAACATTTCTACAAAATCAGATCCAGAAATACTAAAAAAAGGTACTTTTGCCTCACCTGATATAGCCTTAGCAAGTAATGTTTTACCTGTTCCAGGAGGACCTATCATTAAAATACCTTTAGGTATTTTCGCACCTAATTTTTTAAATTTTTTAGAATTTTTTAAATAATCAACAATTTCACTTACTTCTTTTTTAGCTTCATCACAACCTGCTACATCATTAAAATCAATTTCAATATTTTTTTTATTTAATATTTTTGCTTTACTTTTTCCAAATGACATAATACTTTTACCGCCATTTTTAATTTGACGTATAAAAAATAACCAAAATATTACAATTAATATTATTGGAAAACAAGATATTAAAACAGAAGTAAATAAACTATGATCTTCAGTCGATGCTCCTATAATTTTAACATTTCTAATTAATAATATATCAAGAAGTTTAGGATCATTTATGGGAATATAAGTAATGTACTTATTATTATTAATATTAGTAAAAATAATTTTTCTGTTTTTAATTAAAACTTCTTTTATTTTATTTTTATTAAGTTCAGACATAAATGTTGAATAATTTAATTTATTTTCATTTGGCTTCATAAAACCAAAACTTTGAAACATAGACATAAATATAACCGACATAGTCAACCATATTATTATGTTTTTAAAAATATCATTCAAAATATTAACCTCATATAAAACTTTTAATAAAAATTATTAATAATGTTAAAAAATTTAAAAAATTAATTATATAATATATCCTTTAGAAATAATATAAATTTCTTTTGATTTTTTTTTTGAAGATTTAGGTTTTATAATTTTTACATAAATAAATTTAGATTTAATATATTTAAATATTTTTTCAAAACCATTTCCTTGAAATATTTTTACTACTAAATTTCCACCTTTATTTAAAAAATGTTTACAAAAAATTAATGATAATTTAATTAAATTTATAAATTTAGGTATATCTATAGTTGATATACCACTTATATTTGGTGACATATCAGATAAAATAAGATCTATTTTATTATTACCTATTTTTTTATTTATATTTTGAAATATGACATTATTATTTATATTTCCAAGTATAAAATACACTCCTGATATTGGTTTCATAGGAATTATATCACAAGAAATAATAATACCATTTTGACCGATTTTATCATAAACATATTTAGACCATCCACCAGGAGATGATCCTAAATCTAAAACTTTCATACCTTTTAATATAATATTGTATTTTTTTTGAATTTCGTTTAATTTAAACCAAGATCTAGAACGTAATTTGTTTTTTTTTGCATTTATAAAATAAATGTCATTAAAATGATTATTTAACCATATTTTAGAACTATAAGATTTTTTTTTTATAAACATATTTTTTTTAAATTTATTTTTAAAAAATTAAATATTTAAATATTTAATTCAATAATAATTTATTGTTATTAATATAATTATTTTTTATTATAAATATTCTATCTTTAAGACAGTAAATTCTAATTTTCCTCCTGGTGTTTGTATTTTAACTAAATCACCTTTTTTTTTACCTATCAGACCACGTGCAATAGGTGAATGAATAGATATTAAATTTTTTTTGAAATCTGACTCATCTTTGCCAACTATTTTATATTTTTTTTTTTCTTTTGTATTTTTATATTTTATACTAACAGTTGATCCAAATATAATATAATTTTTTTTAGAAATTTTAGTTATATCTATAACATATGAATTCATTAATGTATTTTCAATTTTTTTAATTCTACATTCACAAAAAACCTGTTGTTCTTTAGCAGCATGATATTCTGAATTTTCTTTTAAATCTCCATGTTTACGAGCATTAATAATAGCATTAATTATCTTTTGACGTTTAAAATTTTTAAGATATTCAAGTTCTTCTTTTAATTTTTCAATACCGCGTAAAGTTATAGGATTTTTATTCATATTTGAAACCATAATCAATTAAATATTAATTAGTAATTTATATATTTATATATTTTTATATTTTATATGTTTTATTTTTATTAATTAAATAATTAAATTTATATCTATATATATTAATTGAATAATTAATTTAAATAAATAAATTTTATTTATTTAAATTAAATATTTATTTTATTTAAATATTAAATCTTTATTTAATGTATAAACCATTATTGCTTTAATTGTATGTAAACGATTTTCTGCTTGTTGAAATACTAAACTATAATCAGATTCAAAAACATCATTAGTTACTTCTATACCATTTACAAATCCATATTTTTTTGATATTTTTTTTCCTATATTACTATTACTATCATGAAAAGATGGTAAACAATGTAAAAATTTAATATTTTTATTATCAGTTAAATTTATAATATCAGAATTTACTTGATATTTTCTAAGAGCATTAATTCTTTCTTTCCATGTATTTTTATCATCTCCCATAGAAAACCAAACATCTGTATATATAAAATCTGATGATTTTACTCCGATTTTTATATCTTCTGTAATTTTTATATCACCTCCTTTATTTTTACTTAGTAATTTACAATAGTTTACTAAATTTTTATCAGGAAAATAACATTTTGGTGATATTAAAGTAAGATTTATACCTGTAACAGCAGATGCTTCTAATAAGGAATTTCCTATATTATTAGATGAATCACCTATATAAGTTAAATTTATTTTATTAAAAGGTTTATATGGAATCATTTCTTTAATTGTAAATAAATCAGCTACTACTTGAGTAGGATGAAATTCATTTGTTAATCCATTCCAAACAGGAACTTTAGAATATTTTGCAATATTTTCTATATATTTATGATTATAACCTCTATATTGAATTCCATCATATATTTGACCTGCTACTATAGCAGTATCTTTGATAGATTCTTTTTGATTTATTTGGCTTGTATTTTCATCTAAATAAGTTATATTAGCACCTTGATCAAAAGCTGAAACTTCAAAAGAACATCTTGTACGTGTTGATTTTTTTTCAAAAATTAACAAAATATTTTTTCCATCAAGATATTTAATTTCAGTTCCTAATTGTTTACATTTTTTTAGATAATTTGAAAATAATAATATTTTTTTTATTTCATTTTCAGAAAAATCTATTAATCTTAAAAAATTTCTTTTAAATAAAGAATTCATATTTTATACATTATAAATTAATTTATTATTTATTTTAATTTTTATTAAAATATTTTAAATAGAATATAATTTAATAATTTATATCATTAATTAATAAAAGTAAATATAAATACTTATGTTATATATATTAAAAAATTATAATTTTAATATATATTTATAAAAATTTAAATTTAAGGCTAAATATGAGTTTATATAAAATTTCTTCTGGTAAAAAAATACCAGATGATATTTATGTAATTATCGAAATCCCATGTAATTCTCATCATATAAAGTATGAAGTTGATAAAAAAAGTGGTGCTTTATTTATAAATCGTATTATGAATAATAATATGATTTATCCATGTAATTATGGTTATATTAATAATACTTTATCATTAGATGGTGATCCTCTAGATGTATTAGTAATATTAAATTATTTTATATATCCAGGTACTGTCATAAGATGTCGTCCTATAGGTTTATTGAGAATGATTGATGAATCTGGTGAAGATAATAAATTAATTGCAGTTCCTCATATTAAAATATCTCAAGATTACAATAATATTTATGATATTAATGATTTATCAAAAAATATTAAAAATCAAATTGTACATTTTTTTAAACATTATAAAGATTTAGAAAAAAATAAATGGATTAAAATTAATGGTTGGGATGATGTTAATGCAGCTAAATCTGAAATTATAGTTTCTTTGAATAGATCAAAAGTAAAAAATAAAAACAAAAAATAAATTAATATATATATTTACAAAAAATATAAAATTTTTAATAATTAATTATATTTATTTAATATTCTCTGAAATTTTATTTATACAAATCAGAGAATATTAAATTTAATTTGTAATTTTAATTATAATTTTTTAAAATAAAAAATATTTTTTTAAGATTGTATTGCAGTTATTGCAATTGTGTAAATTATATCTTCAATATTCGCACCACGGGATAAATCATTAACTGGTTTTTTTATACCTTGCAAAATAGGACCTATTGATATAGTATTAGATGTTCTTTGAACAGCTTTATAAGTTGTATTTCCTGTATTTAAATTAGGAAAAATAAATACATTAGCTTTTCCTTTTAATGGTGAATTTGGACATTTTAACATAGCAATATCTGCAATTACAGCAGCATCATATTGTATAGGTCCATCTATGATAAGATCTGGTCTTTTTTTTTTTACAATATTGGTAGCTTCTCTAACTTTATCAACATCAATTCCATAACCAGATCTACCAGTAGAATATGATATCATAGCTACTTTAGGAATAATATTAAATTTTAATGCTGATTCAGAAGATTGAATAGCAATTTCTGATAATTGTTCCGCAGTAGGATTTATATTAATAGCACAATCACTATATATTAAGACTTTATCATGAAATAACATAAAAAAAAATGATGATACTGTTGATATTCCTGGTAAAGTTTTAATTATTTGAAGTGGTGGTTTTATTGTATTAGCAGTGGTATTTACTGCTCCTGATACAATACCATTAACTTCTGAATTATCTAACATTAAAGTCGCTAAAACTACATTATCATTTAATTTTTTAATTGCTTTTTTTTCTGTCATTCCTTTATGTTTTCTTATTTCAATCAATTTAGATAAATAATTCATTTTTATTTTATTTGGATCAATAATTTCAATCTTATTTTTTAATTCAATACCTTGATTAGATGATATTTTTTTTATTTTATCTGGATTACCTATTAATAAACAATTAGCTATTTTTTTTTTATAGCATATATATGCAGATTTAATGATTCTTGGATCATATCCTTCAGGTAAAATAATTTTTTTATTTTTTTTTTTAGCCATTTCAATTAATTTATATTTAAACATATATGGAGAAAATTTTATTTTTTTATTAAAATAAAAATTATATGATTTAATCCAAGATATATTTAAATATTTATAAAAATAATTTATAATTTTGTTAATTTTAATATTTTCTTTAGATGGAAAATTTGTTTCAAAATTTTTTAAGTTAATATATGTAGTAAAAATATCACTTTTTGTACTTAAAATTGGTAATCCTATTTTTATAGCTTTCTTAAATAAATTATTTTTTATAAATTTAATATCTTTTACATTAGTTAATAATATAGCAGATATTTTAATACCGTTCATTACTGCAAGACAAGAAGATATAAATATATCAAATCTATCATTAGGAATAATTATTAATGATTCATTTTTAAAATTATTAAATGTTTTAAAAATACTAATATTTGGAAAAATTATTTTTTTAACTAATTTATATTTTATATATCCTTTATTTATAATTTTGGCTCTAATATGTTTAGATATATCAATAGTATTAATATAATTAATATTATTATTCCATGGAATGCATCCTATTATTGGTATATTAACTTCATAAGAAATTTTTTTAAAATCTATATTTATTATTTTTGATTTATTATTTTTATTAAAAATTAATGAAATATCTGAATTTAATTGATAATTCTTATAAATTGGTAAATTTACTTTATTAAAAATCATACCAATAATACTTTTATTTTGTAAACCACCATAATTTAAAAGTAATATATTAATTCTTTTTTTTAATTCTTTGAAATTATTATTTTCAGGTGTAAATAAAAAAATTATATCTGTATTTAATAATTTTGAAATTTCGTAATTAAGAGATATTTCAAAATTATTATTTGAAATAGGTATTAAACCTTCTAATAATAATATTTTATTATTATTTTTATTTTTATTATAAATATTTAATATTTTTTCAAATAAAATATCTTTTTTATTAGAAAAAATTAAACTTCTTAATTCTTTTAAAGATATATAATCGTAATTTTTTTTATTTTTTATATATTTTTTATTTTTATTATTGTTAAAAAAGTATTTTTCTTGATATATATCTTGATTTATTAAATTAAAGTATTTTATATCTATGTTTTGTTTTCTTATAGAATATATTAAACTCATACTAATACTTTTTAATCCTACATATTTACTTGTTGGAATCAACATAATAACACGAGACATTTTTAACCTCTATTTAAATTTTATCATTGTTAAAAAATTTTTGAAAATCAAAAGATTAAATATTAAAAAGTTAATTTATTAAAAATGATGTATTATGTGCTATTACTAAATCTTCTTTAGTAGGAATTACTATAGATTTAATACTGTTTTTTTTTGTTATTATCCCACTTTTTCCAAAACAAATTTTCTTATTAATATTATTATTTACTACAAAACCAAGTAGAGTTAACCTATTTAGAGTTAATTTGCGTACAATATATGAATTTTCACCTATACCACCTGTAAAAATCAATGCATCTAATCTTCCATTCATAAGAGAACTATATGATCCAATATATTTAGCTAAACGATGGCAATATACATTCATAGCTCTTCTTGCATTTTTTTTAAAAAAATAATACTTTTCAGTAAATCTAAAATCACTACTTTTTTCAGTAAGACCTAATAATCCAGATTGTTTAGTTAAAATTTTATTTATATAATTATTAGAAAAACCTAAAATATCCTGAAGATAAAAAATGATAGATGGATCTATGTCACCACTTCTTGTACCCATAACTAATCCTTCTAATGGAGTCATTCCCATAGAAGTATCAACACATTTTCCATTTCTAATAGCAGATATAGAACTACCATTACCTAAATGACATATAATTAAATTAATATTATTATTTTTTTTTTTAAGTATTTTTTTTACTTCTAATTTTATATATAAATTACTAGTTCCATGTGCTCCATAACGTCTTATTTGATTTTTTTTATATAAAAAATATGGTATAGGGTATAAATATGATTCTTCTGGAATTGTATGATGAAATGAAGTATCAAAAACAGCTACATTTTTTTTTAATAAATGAGGAAATGATTTAAAAGATTCATTAATACCAATTAAATGTGAAGGGTTATGTAACGGAGCAAAAGGTATAGAATCTTCAATTCCTTTTATGACGTCTTTATTTATTAACACTGAATTTGTAAATTTTTCACCTCCATGTACAATTCTGTGACCAATGCCTAATATATTATTTAATATATTCTGTTTTTTTTTTAAAATATGATTTACTATAAATAAAATAGCTTTTTTATGATTACAATAATCACCAAGTGAAATTTTATTATATTCATTATTTATACTATATTTTAATATAGATTGTTTAATGTTTAAACATTCAACATATCCGTCAATATGTTTAAAATTATTAATTACATTAATAATAGAAAATTTTATAGATGAACTACCACAATTAAGAACTAATATTAATCTCATAAAAATTAATTAACCTTTATTTATAATAAAGAATTAAATTTTTTTAAAAAATATTTATTTAAATTTAATATAAATTTAATAATATTTCAATATTTATAAATAAATTATATTAAATTTTTATTGAAAAAATTTATTTTATTATTTAAAATAAATATTAATTTTTATAATCATAATATTTATTATTAAATTTTTTTAAATAGGCTTGTAGCTCAGGGGTTAGAGCGCACCCCTGATAAGGGTGAGGTCGGTGGTTCAAATCCACCCAGGCCTATTAATAATAATTAATTAACAATATAAATTTATTAAATATTTATATTGTTAATTATTAATAAAAATGTATTATTATTTAACAAAATATAATTGTTTTTAAAAAAATTATATTTTATGCCGGTATAGCTCAGCATGGGAGAGCAACTGATTTGTAATCAGTAGGTCAAAGGTTCAATTCCTTTTGCCGGCATTTAATGGTGAGGTTCCTGAGCGGCCAAAGGGAGCAGACTGTAAATCTGCCGTTATTTACTTCGAAGGTTCGAATCCTTCCCTCACCAAAATTTAAATTTTTTTATTATAAATGCGGGTATATTATAATGGATATTATATCATCCTTCCAAGTTGATGATGTGGGTTCGATTCCCACTACTCGCTGAAAAATTTGCTGATATAGCTTAGTTGGTAGAGCACATTCTTGGTAAGAATGAGGTCAGCAGTTCAAATCTGCTTGTCAGCATAAAATATATTCTAAAATAGAAATATTTAATTATTTAATTATTAAAATAAAAAATAAATTGTATATAAATAAAATTAATAATTAATAACATTAATAATTTATTTATAAAATAAATAGGTTTTAAATGATTTTAAATAAAAAAAAAGTAACTATTAAAAAAAACGAAATTGTTAAATATATAACTATAATATCTTTATTATGTTTTGAACCATTTATTAATTTTTTTTTTAAAAAAAATTTTATTTTAAATATAAAAATCATTAAAATTACTTTTATATTTTTATCTTATTTAATTTTAATTACAACATATAAATTTAAATCTATTATTTTAATTTTTAATAAATATTTAATAGAAATTAAAAATTCAATTTGGCCAAGTTTGAAAGAAACATTAATTATTACATTAATTATAATTGTTTTAACAATTATAATTTCTATTTGTATATTTTTATTAGATAATATTATACTTAATATATTATATTTTTTATTAATTTAAAGGTTTACATTTTTATGAATTTTAAAAAAAAATGGTATATAGTTCAAGTTATTACAGGTAAAGAAAAAATAATAATTAATTCAATTAAAGAATATATAAATATATATAATATGAAAAATTTATTTGGTGAAATTATAATACCAATAGAAAGAGTTTTAGAAATAAAAAAAGGACAACATAAAAAAACTGAATTTAAATTTTTACCTGGATATATTTTAATACATATGATAATGACTAATAAAAGTTGGCATCTTATTAAACGTGTTCCTAAAATTATAAATTTCATAGGAGGAACTTCATTTAATCCTATTCATTTAAGTGAAGAAGAAGTTAATAAAATTAAATTTAGTTTAAAAAATTTTAATAATAATCCAAGACCAAAAACTATTTTTGAACCAGGTGAATTAATAAGAGTAAAAGACGGACCTTTTTCTGATTTTAATGGAATAGTAGAAGAAATTGATTATGAAAAACATCGTGTAAAATTATCAATATCAATATTTAGCAGATCAACACCTGTAGATCTTGATTTTGATCAAGTAGAAAAAATTTAATTTTATAAAAAATTTATTGATTATATTTATAATATAATATAAAATATAATTTATTTATTTATTAATTTATCAAATATTAATTTAGTATTTTTACTAAAAACTTAAATTCATATGAGATCAATATGATAAAAAAAGTAAAAATTTGTATAAAATTACAAGTATTATCAGGAATGGCAAATCCAAGTCCTCCTATTGGTCCTGCTTTAGGTCAACATGGAGTAAATATAATTAAATTTTGTAAAATTTTTAATAAAAAAACAGAAAAAATAGAAAAAGGACTTCCTATTCCAATTATTATAACTGTTTTTTCTGATAAATCTTTTACTTTTATTACTAAAACACCACCTGCATCTTTTCTTTTAAAAAAAGCAGCAGGAATTAAATTAGGTTCTAGTAAACCAAATAAAGAAAAAGTTGGAAAAATAACAAAAAATAAAATTTATGAAATAGCAAAAATAAAATCAAATGATATGACAGGATCTAATATAGAATCTATGTATAGATCAATTTTAGGTACAGCTTATTCAATAGGACTTTTGTTAGAGGATTAAAATGCCTAAATTTAATAAAAGAATGAAAAAAATAAATAAAAATATAAATTTTTTAACTAATTATAAAATAAAAGATGCGTTATATATTCTTAGAAAAATATCTATAGTAAATTTTATAGAAAGTATAGATGCATCTATTGAATTAGGAATTAAAAATAATAATAATGATCAAACTGTATTAGGTAATACAATATTGCCTTATGGTACTGGACGTAATATTATTATTGCAGTATTTGCTAAAGGTAAAGATGCAGATAATGCTAGATTATACGGAGCAGATATTGTAGGAATGGAAAGTTTATATAAAAAAATACAAAATGGATATAAAAATATAGATGTTATAATTGCATCTAAAAATTCTATGAGTATGGTTAATAAGCTCGTTAATATTCTTGGACCTCGTGGTTTAATGCCTAATAGTAATTTTGGAACAATTACAAATGATATTATAAAATCTATAAAAAATTTTAAAAAAGGACAAATTAATTATAAAAGTGATAAATATGGTATAATTAATACAACTTTTGGAAAAATAAATTTTAGTAATACAAAATTAATTAAAAATTTAGAAAATTTAATTTTATCTATTAAAAAAAATAAACCTGCGACTTCAAAAGGTACTTATATTAAAAAAATTAAAATATCTACTACTATGGGAGTTGGTTTAGTAATTGATAAAAATAGTTTATTTGATAAGAAAATTTAATTATTTTAATTTAAATATTAAAATATTATAAAATATTTTATAATATGATTTGTAATCTTTAAAAGAGATAATTTAATGATATTAAAAATAAAAAATAAAAAAAATCTTGTAAAAGGAATTATTGAAAAATCAAAAAAAGCTATTTCTGTAGTTATTGCTCAGTATGATGGTGTGAAATCTAATAAAATTAATGAATTACGTAAATTATGTATTAAAAAAAATATTTATATTAAAGTAGTTAAAAATACTTTGATGAAAAGAATAATTAAAAAAACTACTTTTAAATGTTTAAAAAACATTTTTGTAGGTCAAAATATAATTGCTTTTTCTAATGAAAATCCAGGAGATGCAGCTAGATTATTTAAAACATTTTCTAAAGAAAATAATAGTTTTAAAATAAAACATGCTGCTTTTGAAGGAAAAAAAATAGCATCATCTCAAATAAATATTCTTTCTGATATTCCAACTTATTTAGAATCAATATCAATGTTAATATTTATTATTAAAGAATCATGTATATTAAAATTAATGAAATTGTTAAAAACATTATGTTATAATAAAAAAACACAAATATAATTTATACATGCAAAAATTATTTAATAATGTTTTATTAATATTTAATATTTAAATATTATTTTTTTTTAGGAAATTTTATGTCTATTAAAAAAGAACAAATTCTAGATGCAATTTCAAAAATGACAGTAATTGAAATTGTTGATTTAGTTAAAATGATGGAAAAAAAATTTAATATATCTGCTAATTTAGATATAGATAAAAAAAATTCTAACAAAATAGAAGAAGTAAAAAGTGAATTTAATGTTATTCTAGATAAAATAGGACCAAATAAAATTTCTGTAATCAAAATTGTTAGAAGTGTTACTGGTCTTGGTTTAAAAGAATCAAAAGATCTTGTAGAATCATCTCCAGTTATAATAAAAGAAGGAATTAATAAAGAAGAATCAATATCTCTTAAAAAGACTCTAGAACAATCAGGAGCTTCTGTATCTATTAATTAATTTAAATTTAATAATTTTTTTAAAGATTAAATATTATGGCTGGTGTCTTTAGACACTAGCTTTTATATAAAACTATTATTTTCTAAATTATATTTAAAATTAATAAATATAAATATTAATATATTTAATTATATTTTATTTATTATTTTAATATTATTACTTAATAAGTACAATATAAATTGAAAAACTCAATAATTTATTCTTATATAGAAAAGAAACGTATTCGTAAAAATTTTGGTAAACATCAACAAATTTTAGATGTTCCATATTTATTATCTACTCAAATTGAATCTTTTAATAAATTTATCATTAGAGATATTAAAGGTAAATATGGTTTAGAATCATCATTTTTGTTTATTTTTCCTATAAAAAGTTATAATAAAAATTCAGAATTACATTATATTAGTTATAATTTAAATAAACCAATTTTTAATGTTAAAGAATGTAAATTAAGAGGATTAACTTTTTCATCATCTTTAAAAGCAAAATTAAAACTTATTGTTTATAATAAGGAATGTATAGAAAAAAAAATAAAAATAATAAAAGAACAAGAAGTTTATATGGGTGAAATACCTATTATTACTCATAATGGAACATTTATTATAAATGGAATAGAGCGTGTAGTTGTATCTCAGTTACATCGTAGTCCTGGTGTTTTTTTTGATAGTGATAAAGGAAAAATACATTCTTCAGGTAAAATTATTTATAATGCAATTATAATTCCCTATAGAGGATCTTGGTTAGATTTTGAATTTGATTCTAAAGATATATTATTTGTTAGAATTGATAGAAGAAAAAAATTACCAGCAACTGTTATATTAAGAGCTATGAATTATAATAATAAACAAATATTAAATATTTTTTACGAAAATGTTATTTATAACATATATAAAAAAGAAATTAATATGGAATTAATTCCTGAAAGATTAAGAGGTCAAACATCTTCATTTGAAATTAAAAAAAATAATAAAATATATATAGAAAAAGGTAAAAGAATTACTGCAAGACATATTAAATATTTAAAAAAAGATAAAATTAACAATATAACAGTACCTAAAGAATATTTAATAGGTAAAGTATTAATAAAAGATTATATCAATAAAAACACAGGTGAAATTATTGCTTTTGCAAATACTAAAATAACATTAGATATTTTAGAAAAATTAATTAATTCAAAATTAAATAATATAGAAACTATATTTACAAATGATTTAGATCATGGTGCTTATATATCAGAAACAATGAATCTTGATAATTCTGTAGATAGAAAAAGCGCTTTAATAGAAATATATCGTATGATGAGACCAAGCGAACCACCTACAAAAGAAGTTTCTGAAAACTTATTTAAAAATTTATTTTTTTCAAAAAATCGTTATGATTTATCTGAAGTAGGAAGAATGAAATTTAATACTTCATTATCAAGAAAAAACACAAAAGGATTTGGTATTTTAAATGATAAAGATATTATAGATGTAATTAAAAAATTAATTAATATACGTAATGGTAAAGGTGAAGTAGACGATATAGATCATTTAGGAAATAGAAGAATAAAATCAGTAGGAGAAATGACAGAAAACCAATTTAGAATTGGTTTAACAAGATTAGAAAGATCAGTAAAAGAAAATTTATCCTTAAGCGATATAGATGAACTATATCCACAAGATGTAATAAATTCTAAACCTATATCATCATCGTTGAAAGAATTTTTTGGATCTAGTCAATTATCTCAATTTATGGATCAAAATAATCCATTATCTGAAATTACTCATAAAAGACGTATATCTGCATTAGGACCAGGTGGATTAACTAGAGAAAGATCAGGTTTTGAAGTTCGTGATGTTCACCCTACTCATTATGGAAGAGTTTGCCCTATAGAAACACCTGAAGGCCCTAATATAGGTTTAATTAATTCTCTTTCAGTTTATGCTAGAATTAATAAATATGGATTTATAGAAACTCCATATAGATTAGTACTTTTAAGTATAGTTACAAAAAAAATTATTTATCTTTCAGCATTTGAAGAATTAAATTTCATTATTGCTCAATCTAATACAAAATTAAATAAAGATGGTTCTTTTGTTAATGATTTAATAATATGTAGAAACAAAGGAGAATCAAATTTATTTAAAAAATATGAAGTAGATTATATGGATGTTTCTACACAACAAATTGTATCTGTTGGAGCTTCTCTTATTCCATTTTTAGAACATGATGATGCAAATCGTGCTTTAATGGGTGCTAATATGCAACGTCAGTCAGTACCAACAATTATATCTGAAAAACCTTTAGTAGGGACTGGGATGGAAAGATCGGTTGCTATTGATTCTGGTGTGACAATAATATCCAAAAGAAGTGGATATGTTAAATATGTAGATGCTGATAAAATTATAATTAATGTTAATAATGATGAATTATACAAAGAAGAATCAGGTATTGATATTTATAATTTAAATAAATATATGCGTTCTAATCAAAATACTTGTATCAATCAAAAACCTTGTGTTAATTTAAATGATAAAATTAAAAAAGGAGATGTAATAGCTGATGGACCTTCAACAGATCTTGGTGAATTAGCCTTAGGACAAAATATGAGAATTGCTTTTATGCCATGGAATGGATATAATTTTGAAGATTCTATGTTAATATCAGAACGTATAGTAAAAGATGATAGATTTACTACAATTCATATACAAGAATTAATTTGTATTGCTAGAGATACTAAATTAGGACCGGAAGAAATTACTTCTGATCTTCCTAATATAAGCGAATCTTCATTATCTAATTTAGATGAATCAGGTATAATATTTATAGGTGCTGAAGTTAATGGAAATGATATATTAGTAGGTAAAGTAACACCTAAAGGTGAGATAAAAATTACACCTGAAGAAAAATTATTAAGAGCAATTTTTGGTGAAAAGTCTTCAAATGTAAAAGATTCTTCTTTAAGAGTTCCTAATGGAGTATTTGGAACTGTAATAGACGTACAAATATTTAATAGAGATGGTGTTAAAAAAGATAAAAGAACATTAGAAATAGAAAAATTAAAAATAAAACAAATAAAGTATGATTTAAAAGAAAAATTAAATATATTTGAATCAAAATTGTTTTCTAAAATTTATAATATACTTATTTATAATGGAATTAAACATTCGAAATTAAAAAATATAGAGAAATACAAATGGTTAAAAATAAAATTGAAAAATTCTTATTATAAAAATAAAATATATAATATTAAAAAACAAATTAAAAAAATTCATAATGATTTTAATAAAAAATTAGAATTTAATGTTAGTAAAATAGTACAAGGAGATGAGTTATCGCCGGGAGTTATTAAAATTGTTAAAATTTGTTTAGCTGTTAAACGTAATATACAACCTGGTGATAAAATGGCTGGTCGGCATGGTAATAAAGGTGTGATTTCTAAAATAAATCCAATAGAAGATATGCCTTATGATGAACATGGTGTTCCAGTAGATATAGTTTTAAATCCATTAGGTGTTCCTTCACGTATGAATATTGGACAAATTTTAGAAACACATTTAGGTTTAGCTGCAAAAGGACTTGGTGAAAAAATTAATTTAATGATTAAGCAACAACAAGATATTAAAAAAATTAAATCTTTTATTCAAAAAATATATAATTTAGGAGATAATATTAACAATAAAGTAAATTTAGATAATTTATCTGATAAAGAAATATATATTTTAGCTAACAATTTAAAAAATGGATTTCCAATATCCACTCCTGTTTTTGATGGTGTTAAAGAAAAAGATATAAAAAATCTTTTAAAATTAAGTAATTTACCAACCTCAGGTAAAATAAATTTATTTGATGGTTTTACTGGAGAAAAATTTGAACATAAGGTAACAGTGGGTTATATGTATATGCTTAAATTAAATCATTTGGTCGATGATAAAATGCATTCAAGATCTACAGGAGCTTACAGTCTTATAACTCAACAACCTTTAGGGGGTAAATCTCAATTTGGAGGACAACGTTTTGGAGAAATGGAAGTTTGGGCATTAGAAGCATATGGTGCTTCATATACTCTTCAAGAAATGTTAACAGTAAAATCAGATGATGTTAATGGACGGATAAAAATGTATAAAAATATAATTAATGGAAATAATATAATGGAACCAGGTATGCCTGAGTCTTTTAATGTTTTATTAAAAGAAATTAGATCTTTAGCTTTAAATATAGATTTAGATTAAAAAATGAATATTTTTTAATGAAAATTTATTCTATATATTTATTTTAATTTTAATAAATATAATAATTTTAACTTAATCAGGAATAATTCTGTGAAAGATTTACTTAAGTTTATTAAATCAAAAAACAAAACAGAAGATTTTGATTCTATTAAAATTTCTTTAGCATCTGCAAATATGATAAGATCTTGGTCATTTGGTGAAGTTAAAAAACCAGAAACTATTAATTATCGTACTTTTAAACCTGAAAGAGATGGATTATTTTGTTCCAGAATTTTTGGCCCTATAAAAGACTATGAATGTTTATGTGGAAAATATAAAAGATTAAAACATAAAGGAATTGTATGTGAAAAATGTGGTGTTGAGGTTACTAATTCTAAAGTACGTAGAGAAAGAATGGGACATATTGAATTAGCTTCACCTGTTGCTCATATTTGGTTTTTAAAATCATTACCTTCAAGAATAGGACTTTTATTAGATATGCCTTTAAAAGATATAGAAAAAATATTATATTTTGAATCTTATATAGTAATAGAAAGTGGTATTACAAAATTAAATAATGGTCAAATTCTTAATGAAGATAAATATATTAATGCTATTGAAGAATTTGGTGATGAATTTGAAGCTAAAATAGGTGCAGAAGCTATAAAATTTTTATTAAATAAAATTGATTTAGATAAAGAATGTTTTAATCTTAATAAAGAATTAGAAATTACTAATTCAGAAAATAAAAGAAAAAAAATAAATAAACGTATTAAAATTTTAGAATCATTTATAAATAGTGGAAATAAACCAGATTGGATGATTTTAACAGTATTGCCGGTTCTTCCACCAGATTTACGTCCTTTAGTACCATTAGATGGCGGGAGATTTGCAACATCAGATCTAAATGATTTATATAGACGTGTGATAAATAGAAATAATAGATTAAAAAGACTTATAGAATTATCAGCACCAGATATAATTATTCGTAATGAAAAACGCATGCTACAAGAATCAGTAGATTCAGTATTAGATAATGGAAGACGTGGTAAAGCGATTACATCATCTAATAAACGACCATTAAAATCATTATCTGAAATGATAAAAGGAAAACAAGGTAGATTTAGACAAAATCTTTTAGGAAAAAGAGTTGATTATTCTGGACGTTCAGTTATAACTGTTGGTCCATATTTAAAATTAAATCAATGCGGTCTTCCTAAGAGAATGGCATTAGAATTATTTAAACCATTTGTATACTCTAAATTAGAAACAAGAGGTATATCTACAACAATAAAATCAGCTAAAAAAATGGTAGATAATGAAGAATATATTGTATGGGATGTATTAGAAGATGTTATTAAAAATTATCCTATTATGCTTAATAGAGCACCTACTCTTCATAGATTAGGTATTCAAGCTTTTGAACCTATTCTTGTAGAAGGTAAAGCGATACAATTGCATCCTCTAGTTTGTTCTGCTTATAATGCTGATTTTGATGGAGATCAAATGGCAGTTCATATACCACTTACTTTAGAATCAAAATTAGAAGCACGTTCATTAATGATGTCTACTAATAATATTTTATCTCCAGCAAATGGAGAACCAATTATAGTCCCATCTCAAGATTTAGTATTAGGTTTATATTATATGACAAGAAGCAAAGTAAATGGTAAAGGAGATGGAATGATATTAAATGGATCTAAAGAAGCAGAATTAGTTTATTCAAATGGTATAGCTGAATTACATTCAAATGTTAAAGTAAGAATAAAAGAATATATTAAAACTAATAAAATATTTTTGAAAAAAAAAACGATTAAAAATACAACTATTGGAAGAGCAATTCTATGGAATATAATTCCAAAAGGATTAAAATTTTCTATAGTTAATAAAACATTATGTAAAAAAGAAATATCTAAAATTTTTAATACTTGTTACAGAACATTAGGATTAAAAGAAACAATTATTTTTGCTGATAAAATCATGCATATTGGATTTTATTATGCAACAAAATCTGGATCTTCTGTAGGAATAGATGACATTGTTATACCAAAAGATAAAGAAAAAATTGTGAAAGCAGCTGAAAATGAAGTATTTTTAATTCAAACACAATTTCAATCTGGTTTAGTAACTATAAGTGAAAAATATAATAAAATAATTGATATATGGGCATCAGCTAATGATAAAATTTCTGATTCAATGATGAAAAATCTTTCACATGATATAGTTATAAATAAATTGGGAAAGAAAGAAAACCAAGTTTCTTTTAATAGTATTTTCATGATGGCTGATTCAGGAGCAAGAGGTTCATCAGCTCAAATTCGTCAATTAGCTGGAATGAGGGGTTTAATGGCAAAACCTGATGGTTTTATAATAGAAACACCTATTACAGCTAATTTTAGAGAAGGGTTAAATGTTTTACAATATTTTATTTCTACTCATGGTGCACGTAAAGGATTAGCAGATACAGCATTAAAAACAGCAAATTCTGGATATTTAACAAGAAGATTAGTAGATGCGGCACAAGATGTAGTTGTTTTAGAAGATGATTGTAAAACATTATTTGGGATAATAATAACAAATGTGATAGAAGGAAATAATTTAAAAGATAATTTAACAGATAGAATTTTAGGCAGGGTTGCAGCAGAAGATATTTTAAAACCAGGTACATTTGAAATTATTATCAATAGAAATCAATTATTAGATGAAAAACATTGTAAAATTATAAAAATAAATTCCATAGAAAGTGTAAAAGTTAGATCAGTTGTTACATGTGATACAATTTATGGTGTTTGTGCTAATTGTTATGGTCGTGATTTAGCTAGAGGAAAATTAGTAAAAAAAGGAGAAGCAATAGGAGTAATAGCTGCTCAATCTATAGGAGAGCCAGGAACTCAATTAACAATGCGTACATTTCATATTGGAGGAGCTGCATCTAGATCAGTGTCTACATCTAATATAAAAGTTAAAAATATAGGAATTGTTAATTTTGTAAATGCTAAATTTGTAATAAATAAAATTGGTAAAATTATAATAATATCACGTAATGCTGAAATAAGATTATTAGATAATATAGGTAAAATTAAAGAGAAATATAAAGTACCTTATGGTTGTATAGTTTCAAAAGGAAATGGAGAAAAAATAAAAAAAGGTGCAATAATTGCAAATTGGGATCCTCATACTATGCCAGTTATATCAGAAGTGGATGGATTTGTAAAATTAATTGATATGATAGAAGGACAGAGTATAACTCGTCAAACTGACGATCTTACAGGATTATCTTCTATTGTTATATTAGATTTATATGAAAGACCAATAGGTATCAGTAAAAATTTAAGACCTAAATTAAAAATTGTAAATTCAAATGGTAAAAATGTTCTTATTCCAGGAACTGAAATGCCAGCACAATATTTTTTACCTGGTAAAACCATAATTCAATTAGAAGATGGATATAAAATTACTAGTGGGGATATTTTAGCACGTTTGCCTTTAGAAACTTATGGTACAAAAGATATAACTGGTGGTTTACCTAGAGTAGCTGATTTATTTGAAGCTAGAATACCTAAAGATCATGCTATTTTATCTGAAACAAGTGGAATAGTTTCTTTTGGAAAAGATACTAAAGATAAAATACGTTTAATTATTTCTAAAAAAAATGGAGATAAATGTTATGAAGAAATGATTCCAAAATGGAGACATTTAAATGTTTTTGAAGGAGAAAAAGTATATCGGGGGGATTTAATTTCCAATGGTCAGGAATCACCATATGATATTTTAAGATTAAGAGGTGTTAACGAATTTACACAATATATTGTAAATGAAGTTCAAGATATATATAGATTACAAGGAGTTAAAATTAATGATAAACATATAGAAGTAATTATTCGTCAAATGTTAAGAAAAGCTACTATTATAAATAAAGGTGATTCGAAATTTTTAGAAGGTGAACAGTTAGAATATTCTAAAATTAGAATGTATAATATCAAACTTAAAAATAAATGTAAAAAAGAAATTATATATATCCGTGATTTATTAGGTATAACCAAGTCTTCTCTTTCTACTGAATCATTTATTTCTGCAGCTTCTTTTCAAGAAACTACTAGAGTATTAACAGAAGCGGCTGTTTCAGGTAAAATAGATGAATTAAGAGGTCTTAAAGAAAATGTTATTGTAGGAAGATTAATACCAGCTGGAACTGGATATAAATATCATAAAGAAAGAAATAAAAAAGTACATTAATAAAAAATATAAATATAGATATAAATATTATTTTATATCTATATTTATAAAATTAAAAAAAATAAATTTTTAAAAAAATATGAATTTGATAATTTGGATATAAAATTTATTTATTAAATAAAAATTTAACTATATCTCCATATTTTATTATATAATTTTTACCTTCTAAACGTATTTTTTCCTGATTTTTTAACTTCATTTTTTTCTTTATAAAAAATAAAATCGTTATAAGAAATAATTTTTGCTCTAACAAATTTCTTATAAAAATCAGAATATATTTTATTAGAAGCTTTTAATGCTGTAGTATTTTTGTGTACAATCCAAGATTTAATTTCTTTTTTTATTAAAAATAAAAAACATTTTTGAGATTTAAATATTTAATTATGTGAATAATAAATTTATAAATGTTAAAAATATAAATATTTAAATTATTTTTAATTTTCAAAATCTTAATGTTCATTTTGTTAGATAAATTAAATTTAATTTTTGCACAAATAAATATCAAGTTATATATTTTATATTTAGAAGATAGGAAAATATTTTTAAAAATTATTTTTATATTTAAAATTGTTTTCATTTATATTTGCTACATAAATTATATGTTTAATTGTTACAAAACCTAAATTAATAATTTTTTTTTCTTCTATTGTAATATTTAATGTTTGTAACATTTTTATCTGTTCTAAATGATCAAAACATTTTTTAATTAAAATTTGTTTTTCAAAAAAAATTTATTTGTATTTTTATATTTTTTTCAATTTTATTTACATATTATTCACATTTTTTAAAAACATATAATATTCATTCAATGTTAATAATATTGATATTGTTAATTGGATCTATTTTTCCAAAAAATATGTATTATTTTTATTATTTTTAAAAAATCTAACTAAATGTAATATAACATTACATTCATTTATTTTATTTAAAAAATTTATTACCTAATCCTTTACCAACTGATGACCCTTCTATTAATCTAGCTATATATTAAAAATTTTATTTTTGCATGTGTAATGTTTTATTATTAATAATTTTTGATATTTTAAAAATTCTATTATCTTGCACTTGTGATAAACCATAATTTGTTTTTATAGTACTGATAAAAAATTTTTAGATTTTATATTTGATTTTGTTAATAAATTAAATAAAGTTGATTTACCAACGTTTGGAAGACCAATAATTCCTATTTTTTATTATCATTTTTTTTTTACCATATAATTTTAAAAATAAATATAAAATTTTATTTTATAATATATAAAGTATCATAATATATTAAAATAATTAAAAAATATTTAAAATTTTTTTAATATTTTAATTAATTTATATATAGGATATACAAACATTTATGAATAAATTGATTTTAAATAAGTTAGATTTATTAAAAAATAGATTTGAAATAGTGAAAAATTTATTAACTGATAAAAAAATTTTTTTAAATAAAATAAAATTTTCAAAAATTTATAAAGAATATTTATATCTCAATAAAATTACAAAATATATTGATAAAAGACATATTATTAAAAAAAATATAAAAAATTTAAAATATTTATTAAAAGATCCAGAAATAAAAGATTTAGCAAAAGAAGAATATAATCATTGTATATTAAAATTAAAAATAATAGAAAATAAATTAAAAATATTAATTATACCTAAAGAAATAACAGATAAAAGAGGATGTTTTATAGAATTAAAATCTGGAACAGGAGGAAATGAAGCATCTTTATTCACTAAAGATTTATTTAAAATGTATAATAAATTTATTGAAAAAAAAAAATGGAATATAGAAATATTAAATATTAATTATTGTGACAAAGGAGGATTTAAAGATATAATAGCAAAAATTTCTAATTACGGATCTTATGGTATTTTAAGATTTGAATCTGGAGGTCATAGAGTTCAAAGAGTACCGTTTACAGAAAGTCAAGGAAGAATACATACATCAACATGTAAAGTAGCAGTAATGCAAGAAATACCAGAAGCAGAATTTCCAAAAATTAGATCATTAGATATAAAAATTGATACTTTCAGATCTTCTGGCGCTGGTGGCCAACATGTTAATACAACTGATTCAGCAATACGTATTAAACATATATCTACTGGTATAGTTGTAGAATGTCAAGATGAAAGATCCCAACATAAAAATAAATCTAAAGCCATGTCAGTTTTAAGAGCAAGATTATATTCATTAGAAGTTAAAAAAATTCAAAAGCAATCTTATAATACTAAAAAAAATCTTTTTGGTAGTGGTTTAAGATCTGATAGAATTAGAACTTATAATTTTCACAATGGAAGAGTTACCGATCACAGAATTGGTCTTACATTATATAAATTAGAATCAATTTTTAAAGGAAATCTTGATATTCTAATAAATCCAATAATTAAAAAATATAAATTAGATAAATTTAAAAAAATTATAAATAAAAATAACATTTAAAAAATTGTTTATATTATACATGTTATGATTTAATAATTTTTTAAATAAAAATTATAGATTTTATTAAGAAATTTTATTAATGTATGTTATTTAAAAAACAAAATATTATTTACTTTATTTAGATTAAATAATTTTAAAAATATTTTATTTATTTATATAAATTACTTTATAGACATAAAATTTGAGAAGAATAGATTATATAATCAGAATAAAATATTTTGATGTTTAAGATTACAAAATATATATAAATATTTTTATACCTAATTATGATACTGAATCATTAGTAAAAAAAAAATAAAATATAATATTATTTTATAAATTAAATATATTATATTAAGAAATTGTAATTAATATAATTTCTTTAGCATTGGCTAATTGATAAACTTATGTGAAATATTATAGTTTTTGATATAATTTCTAATACCATAAATATATTTCGTATAAATTCTAAATTCTTGAAATTAATAATGTATTTTTTTATAAAAATAATTGGTTTAAAAATTAAATATTAAATATAATAATACTAATATCATTAATTAATCATGTTTAAAATTAAATAATAATTTTTTTAAAACAAGATATTAATTTTGAATCAAAAATATTTAATTTCTAAATCAATAAGTTTTAAAGATTTAACTAAAATTTGTTTAAATATTAAATGTTATTTAATTAATAATAATTAATTATTAATAGAATATTGATATAATCAAAGAAAAACAGTAAGACAGTTACTTTAAAAAGTAAATTTATATGAAATGAAAACATTTTATGATTATATAAATAATGAATTTATTGGTAAAGATTAATTTAATATATAAATTATATTAATATATAATTATATATATAATAATAATGAATTTTTTTAAAAATAATTAAATATAATTATAAATACATTATATTTTTTCAAAAAAATAATAATTTATTATATTTATTTTAATTGTATATTATATATATATTTATTTAAAGGAATTGTTAATATAATTATAATATTGAATCTCATTAAAAAATTATTAAAATAATATATATTTATGAATCCAATAATTAATATTGCCATTAGAGCAGCTAGAAAAGCAGGTAATTTAATAAATAGATTGTATGAATCTACAGATTTTTTAAATAAAAAAGATACAGATAATATCTATTACATAAATTATATCACTAAATTAGTTAACAATATAATAATATCTACTATAAATAAATCTTATCCAAAACATTATATTTTAGGATATAAAAAAAATAATATAGAAAACAAATCAATAAAATGGATTATTAATCCAATAGATAGTAAAATTAATTTTATTAAAAAATTTCCTCATTTTGCAATTTCAATATCATTAATAATAAAAAATGAAACAGAATTAGCTGTAATATACGATCCTATAAAAAATGATATGTTTACTGCTTCTCGTGGAAAAGGAGCTTATTTAAATGGTTTTAGAATAAGATGTGGTTTAAATAAAAATTTAAATGGAGCAATAATATCTTCTAAATTTACATTTTTAAATAAAAAAAATTATAAAATATATTTTAATTTATTTAAAAAAATATTTTCAAATAAAACATATTTAAGAAGTACAGGTTCTACGTCTTTAGATTTATCTTATGTAGCTTCAGGTAAATTAGATGGTTACTTTGAAATGTGTATAAATCCAATTGACTTTATAAGTGGAGATCTTATTATTAGAGAATCAGGTGGATTGGTAACAGATTTTGAAGGAGAGAATCATTACTTAATAAATGGTAATATTTTAGCAGGAAATTCAAAAATAATTAAATTATTAATCTATTATACTAATAATATTAAAAACATTTATTAAAAAAATTTTATTTTAATGTTATATATTAATGGTATTTAAATGAAAAAATTTTTAATTGCTCCATCAATAATTAACGCTAATTTTGCAAAACTAGGTGAAGAAATTGATATGTTGACATCTTATGGTGTTGATATGATTCATTTTGATGTTATGGATAATCATTATACTCCTAATATAGGAATTGGCCCATTTATTATTAAATCAATTATAAATTATGGAATTACTTTGCCAATTGATATACATTTAATGGTAAATCCTTTAAATTATTTAATTGAAGAATTTGCTAAACTTGGTGTAAATTATATAACTTTTCATCCAGATTCATCAAAAAATATTAAAGAAACAATAAACATTATTAAATCATATGGATGTAAAGTTGGAATAGCTTTAAATCCTTGCATATCATTGAATTCTATTGCAAATGACATAATAAATGAAATTGATATTATACTTTTAATGTCTGTTAATCCTGGATCTTCAGGTCAAAAATTTTTATTTTCAACTTTCAATAAAATTAAAATAATAAGAAAAATTTTAAAAAACATTAAAAAAAATATTATTTTATCTGTTGATGGGGGGATTACATTAAAAAATATTAAAGAAATTGCTATATCTGGTGCTAATATGTTTGTATCAGGTTCATCAATATTTAATAATATAAATTTAAAAAAGATTATATATAATATGCGTTATGAATTATCATTATGTTAAATTTCAACAAAAGATAAATTTTATTATTTATTTAAATATAATAATTATAAATTTATGGATTTAAAATGATAAAAAAAATAGTATTTAGCGGTGTTCAACCATCAGGAAATATTACACTTGGAAATTATATAGGATGTTTAAGTCAATGGAAACATTTGCAAAAAAAATATGATTGTATTTATTGTATTGCAGATCTGCATTCAATGACTGTTATAAAAAATTATAACAAATTAAAAACATTAACTTTAGATCTTATAGCAATATTTATTGCTTGTGGAGTTGATCCATTAAAAAGTATAATTTTTGTTCAGTCGCATGTAATTGAACATACATATCTTAATTGGATATTAAATTGTTATACTAATTATGGTGAATTAAAACGTATGTCACAATTTAAAAATATTTTATTAAAAAATAATAAAAATATAAATATAGGTTTATTAAATTATCCTGTTTTAATGGCATCTGATATTTTACTTTATCAATCAAATATAGTTCCTGTGGGATCTGATCAATTACAACATTTAGAATTAACAAAAAAAATAGCAAAAAGATTTAATTTAATACATAAAAAAAAGATATTTAATATACCTAATGCTTTAACTTTAAAAAATAAATCATGTATTATGTCTTTATTAAATCCAAATAAAAAAATGTCCAAATCAGATATTAATAATAATAATGTAATTTATTTATTAGAAAATGAAAATTCAATTTCAAATAAAATTAAAAATGCAATAACAGATTCAGATATACCACCTTTAATTCATTACGATCAAATACTTAAACCAGGTGTTTCTAATTTATTAAATATTCTTTCTTTTCTCAATAAAGTTTCTATATCTAAACTTGAAAAAAAATTTTATAATAAAAATTATTCTAATTTTAAAAAATATTTATCAGATTCATTAATTTATCATCTTAAAGTTTTACAAAATAAATATTTTAATTTAAGAAAAGAAGAAGATTATCTTCTAAAGATAGTATTTGATGGTGCAGCAAAAGCAAGAAAAAAAGCAGAAAAAAATATTAATACAATTTATAAAAAAATAAATTTTTAATTAATATTTTAAAGTAAAAATTATAAATAATTTTATATATAAAATTGAGGAATGCAATTGATTTTGCCAAATTTTAAATCAGGAAAAGTTATAATAATAGGTGATATTATTTTAGATCAATATCTTAAATGTATAAATAATAATAGTTATTTAGAAAATATTTCTAAAATATTTAAAATCAATTTACTTAAATATAGACCAGGTGGAGCTGCTAATGTTGCAATGAATATTGCTTCTTTAGGTTGCAGTTCTAACTTATTCGGTATAACCGGTATTGATAAATATTCAAAAATATTAACAAAAATTCTTATAAGAAATAAAATTAAATATAATTTAATTTCAATAAATTCATATCCAACAATTACTAAATCACGTTTATTATTTAATCAAAATCATATTTTAAGAATGGATTATGAAAAAAAATTTAATAATATAAATTCTAAAATAATGTTAAAAAATATAAAAAAAAATATCTTAAATTCAGGAGCAATAGTAATTTCTGATTATAATAAAGGATCTTTATATGATATAAAATCAATACTTGATATTTCTATTAAAAATCATATTCCGATAATTGTAGATACTAAAAATAATGATTTTAACATATATAAAGGATGTACTGTTTTAACTCCAAATGAATTTGAATTTAAAGAATATGTTGGGTCTTGGAATAATGAAAAAGAAATGATAAATTTAGGAATTGAGGTTGTTAACTATAACAAACTTAATGCTTTAATTATTACAAGATCAGAAAATGGATTGTTATTAATAGAATCAAATAAAAATATATTAAATATGCCTTCTTATGCATATAAAGTAAGAGATGTTACTGGAGCAGGTGATACATTTACTGGTGTACTTGCTTCTGCTTTATCTTTAGGTATTAGTATGAAAAAATCTTGTTTTTTGGCTAATATTGCTGCTGGTTTAGTTGTTAGTAATTTATTTACATCTACAATTAATATTGATGATTTTAAAAATTTTATTTTAAATAAAAAAAATATTATTTAAATTATTAAATAAATTATGAATGTTAAATTAGATGAATAATAAAATTATTAAAAATTATTTTTTAAATTAATTATATTGTTTATCTAATTAGTATTTTTTAAAAATATTATATTTGAATTTTTTTATATGTTGTTAATTCATAAATACATATATATTAATTTATTAATTGATACTAATTATATTTTTTAATTAGTTTTGTATAATTAATTTTAATATGAAATAAAATTAATTGATTTAATATTAAATTAAATTTAAAAAAAATTTTTAATAAAAATTTATAAAATATATTTTTAAAAACAATAATTTAAACTTTTTAAATATAAATATTTTTTTAAAATATAAATTTTGTTTTATAATTTTTTAAAAAATTATAAAATTGGTAATTTATCTCAATATGCATCTAATATCCTTATACAATTAATTATTGAATAATATATTTATTTTTTTATTAGTCAAATATTTGTTTTTATATTTATATTAATAATATATTTAACATTGAAATCAATATAACATTTTATGTTGTTAAAATTAATATTTTAATAAGTAAATATTGATTTTTAATTAAAATTGATTATTTTATAATAAATTTAATTAATTTAATTTAATTATTAAAAATTTTTATAACATATGGAAAATAAATTATAAAATTTATTTTAAATTAAATGTTTATTAAAACTAAAAATATAAGAAATTTTTCTATTATTGCTCATATAGATCATGGAAAATCTACTTTGTCAGATAGAATTATACAAATTTGTGATGGTTTAAGTATACGTGAAATGTCACATAGAGTTTTAGATTCAATGGAAATAGAAAAAGAAAGAGGAATAACTATTAAATCACAAAGTGCTGCTTTATATTATAAATATAAAAATAATCAAATTTATCAACTTAATTTAATAGATACTCCTGGTCATATTGATTTTTCTTATGAAGTTTCAAGATCAATGTATGCATGTGAAGGTGCTATTTTATTAATTGATGCAACTCAAGGTATAGAAGCTCAAACATTAACTAATTATAATTTAGCTATAGAAATGAATTTAAAAATAATAACTGTTATTAATAAAATAGATTTACCAAATGCTGATATTGATAAAGTGATTAAAAATATAAAAAATATATTAGGAGTTGATTCTTCAAATATAATATTATGTTCTTCTAAAACTGGATATGGTGTAAATACAATAGTTAAAAGCATTATAAAAAATATACCATTTCCAGCAGGAGATATAAATTCACCATTGCAAGCTTTAATAATAGATTCCTGGTTTGATAATTATTTAGGAGTAACATCATTAATAAGAATTAAAAATGGTAAATTGCAAATAGGTAATAAAATTAAAATAATGAGTACTGGTAAAATATATAAAGTAAAAAAATTAGGAATATTCACACCTAAAAAACAATATCGTAATTTTTTAAATTGTGGTGAAGTTGGATGGTTATCTTGTTCTATTAAAAATATAAATAAATCACCTGTTGGTGATACAATTACTTTATATTCTCAACCATCATTTAATTTTTTACCTGGTTTTAAAAAATCAAAACCTATGGTATATACTAGTTTATTTCCAACTGATTCAAAAAATTATAAAAATTTTAAACAATCTTTAGAAAAATTAAGTTTAAATGATGCTTCATTATATTATGAAAATGAAAAATCTAATATTTTAGGTTTTGGTTTTAGATGTGGTTTTCTTGGTCTTCTTCATATGGAAATTATAAAAGAAAGAATATTAAGAGAATACCATATTAATATTATAAATACTTTACCTTCTGTAACTTATCAAATAATTACAAATAAAAAAAAAATTAAATATATCGATAATCCATCTAATATTAATAATATAAATCATATATATGAATTTCGTGAACCAATTGTTGAATGTAATATTGTATTACCAAAAAAATATCTTGGAAAAATAATTTCACTTTGTGAATTTGGAAGAGGTGTTAAAAAAAATATATTTTACATAGGAAATCAAATAAAATTAATTTATGATATTCCAATGTATTATGTGATTTTAGATTTTTTTGATAAACTTAAATCTAATTCTTGTGGATATGCTTCTTTAGATTATAATTTTAAAAAATTTAAAAAATCAGATATAGTTAAAGTTGATATATTAATTAATAAAAATAAAATAGATTCTTTATCTGTTCTAATACATAGAAATGATTCAATTAATTATGGACGTAAATTAATTAATAAACTTAAAAACATAATACCACGTCATCAATTTAATATATCTATTCAAGCAGTTATAGGAAATAATGTTATTTTACGATCTAATGTTAAACAATTAAGAAAAAATGTATTGTCAAAATGTTATGGTGGTGATATAAGTCGTAAAAAAAAACTATTAAAAAAACAAAAAGAAGGTAAAAAAAAAATGAAATATATAGGTAATATAAATATTCCTAAAAATGTATTTATTAATATATTGAAAACAAATAAATAATAATTTATATTTTTAATAAATATATTTTAAATAAAATAAATTATTATTTTTAATTATTTTATTTAAAATATGAAATTTATCTTTTTTATTTTTTATTAAACTAATATATAATATTTATATATTAATAAATTTGAGTTATTAATAATATATGAATTTTATAATACATAATTTACAAAAAAAAATAGGATATTTTTTTAAAAAACAAGAATTTTTTTTACAAGCATTAACTCATAGAAGTGCTAGTAGAACACATAATGAACGTTTAGAATTTTTAGGAGATTCTATATTAAATTATGTAATAACAAGTGCATTATATAAAAAATTTAAATTAATTAATGAAGGAGATATGAGTAGAATGCGTTCTACTTTAGTAAAAGAAAATACATTAGCAGAACTAGCAAAGGATTTTAATTTAGGAGAGTGTTTAAGATTAGGACAGGGAGAAATTAAAAATGGTGGATCACATAGAGAATCAGTGTTAGCTGATACTATTGAAGCTTTAATAGGTAGTATATTTTTAGATAGTAATATTAATACTTCAGAAAAAATAATTTTAAATTGGTATAAAATAAATTTAAATAAAATAAGTCCAGGCAATAAACAAAAAGATTCTAAAACAAAATTACAAGAATATCTTCAAAGTATACATTTACCATTACCCAATTATTTGATAGTTAATACTAATTTTAAATATAATTTTCAAGAATTTATTATATATTGTAATATTATTGGAATTATTCAACCAATACTAGGTCGTGGTTTTAGTCGTAGAAAAGCTGAACAAAATGCAGCACAAAAAGCAATTAAAATATTAAATATTGAGAGTTAATATATGACTTATTGTGGTTATGTTCCTATAATAGGAAGATCCAATGTAGGTAAATCTACTTTATTAAATTATTTAATAGGAAGTAAAATTTCTATTACTTCTAAAAAACAACAAACTACAAAAAAATTAATTTTTGGCATACATACAAATTTATTATATCAAGTTATTTATGTAGATAACCCTGGTTTTATGATTAAAAAAAAAACAGAATCTTTTTTTAATAAAAATGTAAATAAAAGTTTTATAAATAAGATCGATACTGTTATTTTTGTTATTGAAGCAATAAAGTGGAATATTATTGAAGATAAATTATTAAAAATTATTAACAATAACAATTATAATATAATTATTGCAATAAATAAAATAGATAAAATTAAGAATAAAAAATTAATTTTGCCATTTATTAAATTAATTTACTTAAAAAATATATTTTATGAAATAATACCTATTTCTGCTAAAAATGGAATGAATATTGATCTTTTATCTAAAATAGTATTTCGTTCTATTAAACAAAGAAATCATATTTTTCCAAAAAATTATATTACAAATCA
Organism: Candidatus Makana argininalis; assembly: GCA_051307355.1. Lineage (GTDB taxonomy): Bacteria > Pseudomonadota > Gammaproteobacteria > Enterobacterales > Enterobacteriaceae > Makana > Makana argininalis_D. The sequence goes on along the minus strand of JBPPLQ010000001.1, from coordinate 28,104 downwards.
ATCTAAAAAATTTTTTATATCTGAAATAATAAGAGAAAAAATTTTAAGATTAATTGGAGATGAAATTCCTTATTTAATATCTGTTTATATTGAAAAAATTAATAAAAATAAAAATGGTATTTATATTATATATTCTGTTGTGTTAGTTAATAATATTAATCATAAAAAAATAATTATTGGAAATAATGGAAAAAAATTAAAATTAATAAGTATTTTAGCAAAAAAAGATATAGAATTTATATTTAAAATTAGAATTTTTCTTAATATTTTTATAAAAATAAAATAAAAATTTTTTAAGAATAATTAATTATAATTATTAATAATTTGTTAAAAAAATAATTTAATTTAAATTTTATTATATTTGTATTTTTAAAATTAAAAATAAATCAAATACATATAAATATATTTTGTAAAAAACATTATTATTAAATTTTTTTTAATATAAATAAAATATTTATATTATACCGAAGATCGGATTCGAACCGATATGCAATTAAGCGGTTAATTTTGAATTAACTGCGTATTCCATTTTCGCCACTTCGGTAAATTTTATATTAAATTTAATTAATCGTAATAAATTAAATTTAAAAATTATTTAATTTTAAGGTTTAAATAATAAAATGTATTTAAAAATAGAAAATAAATTAAAAAAAAAAAAAATAAATCTTTTAGATATGAATAGAAAAGAGTTAATTAATTTTTTTTTAAAAATATCTGAAAAAGAATTTCGTGCTAAACAAATAATGAAATGGATATATCATAATGGATGTAATAATTTTAATAATATGAGTAATATAAATTCAAAATTAAAATTAAAGTTAAAAAACATTTCAAAAATTAAAATTCCAAAAATTCACAAACAATATATATCTCAAGATAACACAATAAAATGGATTATTCAAATAAAAAATCAACAAATAGAAACTGTTTATATACCTGAAAAAAATAGATCAACTCTATGTATTTCATCTCAAATAGGATGTCCTTTAAAATGTTCATTTTGTTCAACAGCAAAACAAGGATTTAACAGAAATTTAAAAACTTCAGAAATAATAGGACAAATATTAATAGCTAATAAATTTATTAAATTATATAATTTAAATAAAAAAAAAAAAATAACAAATATAGTGATTATGGGAATGGGAGAGCCTTTACTTAATTTTCAAAATATCAAAAAATCAATAGATATTATGATAGATAGATTTGGTTTTTTTTTATCTAAAAAAAAAATTACTATTTCAACTTCTGGTATTGTTCCAATGATTAAAAAATTACATAATATGAATATATCATTAGCAATTTCATTACATGCTCCTAATGATATTATAAGAAATAAAATTATGCCAATCAATATTAAATATAATATAAATAGTTTAATATATGCAATAAAAAAATATATTAAAAAATCTAAAAAAAAAACAACAAGAGTTACAATAGAATATGTAATGATCAAAAATATCAATGATAAAATTGAACATGCTCATCAATTAGCAAAATTATTGTATAATATTAACTGTATAATTAATATTATTCCATTTAATCAATTTACTGGATCTATATATCAATGTAGTTCAAAAAAACAAATAAAAATATTTTATAAAATTTTAATTAATTATGGATTAATAACAACTATAAGAAAAACAAGAGGAGTTGATATAAATGCTTCATGTGGTCAATTAGTTGGAAATGTTATAAATCGTATTAAAATATAATATGTTTTTGATTAATAAATTTATTTATTTTTTAATAAATCATTAAATAATAAATTATTTAATGATTTATTAAATTTAATTTTATTAATATATAATTTACAAGAGATAAAATGTCAAACAAAATAAATTCTATTAAAGGTACAAGAGATTTTTTACCCAAAGAAACTTTCTTATGGCAAAAAATAGAAAAAACAATTAAAAAAGTTTTTTTAATGTATGGTTATTCTGAAATACGTTTTCCTATTTTAGAAAAGACATCTTTATTTAATCAATCTATTGGCAATTCAACAGATTTAATTAACAAAGAAATGTATTCATTTAAAGATAAAAATGGAAATTATATTACTTTAAGACCAGAAGGAACTTCTTGTTGTACAAGAGTTTGTATTGAACACGGGCTTTTAAGAGAAAATGAACAACGTTTTTGGTATATAGGACCTATGTTTAGATATGAAAGACCTCAGCAAGGAAGATATAGACAATTTTATCAAGCTGGTATTGAAATATATGGTCAAAAAGGACCATACATTGATGCTGAAATTATTTTACTTATTAATCGTTTATGGAATTTGCTTGGATTAAATAAATATTTATATTTGAATATAAATTCAATCGGATCTTTTAAATCACGTTTAAAATATATTAATGATTTATCTAAATTTTTAAGTATAAATTATAAATATTTAGATGAAGATTCTAAAAAAAAAATAAAAAACAATAATATTATTAGAATATTAGATAGTAAAAATAAAAATATAAAGTCTTTATTAAAAAATGCTCCTAAATTTTTAAATTATTTAGATAGTGAATCTTATTCTCATTTTAAAGATTTATGTAATATTTTGGATACAAATAATATAAAATATAAAATTGATAATACTTTAGTTCGTGGACTAGATTATTATAATAAAACAGTATTTGAATGGATAACTGATTTTATAGGTTCTAAAAATACAGTTTGTGGTGGTGGTCGTTATGATTATTTAACAGAGAAATTAGGTGGTATAAATAAACCAGCAATAGGTTGTTCTATTGGTATAGATAGAATTATGATTCTTATGAAAAAAAAGAATCCTAATTTTTTTTCTATTCAATTCATTGATATTTATATTATTACATCATTTATTAAAAATAAAAATAAAGCTTTAATAATATCTGAAAATTTAAGAGATAAATTACCTTATATTAAAATAATAACTGATTATTCTAATAATAGTTTTAATAATCAATTTAAAAAAGCTTATAAATATAATTCAAATTTTGTTTTAATATTAAAAAATTTTAACAAATTAGATAAAATTTTATTAAAAAATGTAATTACAGGAAAAGAACATAATTTATTTTACAAAGATATAATTATTTATTTAAAATTAAATATAAAAAAATAACTTTATAATTAAAAATTAAAAAAATGAGAAAAATATGATCCCTATACTAACAATAATTGGTCATCAAAATGTAGGAAAATCAACTATTTTTAATAGATTAACTAAAACTAATAGTGCATTAGTTAAAAACGAACCTGGTTTAACTCGTGATAGACAATATGGTTATTTTAAATGTAAAAATAATGAATGTATGATAATTGACACTGGTGGAATTAAAAAGTCAAAAAATGAAATAGATTTAAAAATTTTAAAACAATCATTTTTAGCTATTGAAGAATCTAATATTATTTTGTTTGTTTTAGATGGTACAAAAGGAATTACAAATGAAGATATATATATTGCAAATGAATTAAGAAAAATAAATCAAAAAAAAATTATTATTGTTAATAAAACAGATTGTTTAAATATTAGTTTATATAAAAATGAATTTTATAAATTAGGTATGGGTGAAATTTTTTTTATTTCTGCTAAACATAATATTGGAATATATAAATTTATTAAAAAATTAAATTTTTATATTAATTCCATAGAAAACAATTTTGATATTAAAAATAATATAAAAATATTAAAAAATGAATTCATAAATAATTTTTATAAAAAAAAAAAAAAAAAATCAAAAATTATTAAAATTTCGATAATAGGTAGACCTAATGTAGGAAAATCAACTTTTATTAATAAATTAATAAATGAAAATCGTTTATTAGTACACAATACACCAGGAACTACTAGAGATAGTATCTTAAATGTAATTAAATATAAAAATACTAAATATATATTTATTGATACCGCTGGTATTAGAAAAAAAAGTAATATTGTTAAAAAAATAGAAATTATTTCTATTATTAAAACTCTTGATTCTATAAATAAATCAAATATATCAATATTAATGATAGATGCTTATGAAGGAATTTTAAATCAAGATATTGCATTAATTAATTTAATAATTAAAAAAGGTGTAGCTATAATTATTATAGTTAATAAATGTGATAAAATCTCTTTAGAAAATAAAAAAAAAATTAAAGATGATTTAAAGAAGAAAATTAATTTTTTTAAATTTATAACAATTCATTTTATTTCTGCTATAAAAGGTGATGGTATTTTTAGTATATTTAAATCTATAAATAAAATTTATAATAATTCTAAAATGAAATTAAATTCATCTTTAATTACAAAAGTGATTAAAGATTCTATAAATAATCATAAAATTTCTATGTTTAAAAATAATTTAATAAAATTAAAATATGCTCATATTGGTGGATATAACCCATTGAAAATAATAATACATGGAAATAATTTAAAATATATTAAAAATGATTATAAAAAATATATTTTAAATTATTTTAGATCTTTTTTTAATTTAAATGGAATTCCTGTAAATATTATTTACAAATTAAATAAATAAATATATATAAAATATTAAATCAATATTTTAAATTAAAATTAATGATTTTAATATTTTTATATAATAATTTATATTATTAAATCTTTAATTATATATTTTAATATTTAATTTATACAATTTAATTTATATAAATAAATTTATATTGTTAAAAGAAATATATTAATAATAATTAAATTTTTTTTGAACGAATTTCAGGAAATAATATTACATCTTTTATATTTTTTTTATTTGTTAAAACCATTATTAATCTATCTATTCCTAAACCTAATCCAGCTGTAGGGGGTAAACCATATTCAAGAGCTGTAATATAATCATAATCAAAAAATATATTTTTATCATTTAATTTATTTTTATTTTTAAATTGTTCTTCAAATCTTATTTTTTGATCATCATAATCATTTAGTTCAGAAAATCCATTTCCTATTTCAATACCATTAATAAAAAGTTCAAATCTATCAGCTATAAAATTATTATTATCATTTGCACGTGACATTGGTGAAACTTCTTTAGGATAATCAGTAATAAAAGTAGGTTGTATCAAGAATTTTTCTGTTGTTTTTTCAAAAATTTTTGTAATAATTTTACCTAATTGCCATTTTTGATTTAATTTTATTCCTTTTTTATTAGCTATATTTATAGCTAATTCAATATTTTCTAAATATTTTATTTTTATTTTAGGATTAAAAAATAATATTGATTCCTTCATAGTCATTTGTTTGAAAGGTTTTTTAAAAAAAATTTTTTTATTTTCATATAAAATATAATTTTTATTATATATTTTTTTTACTAATTTACATAACATATTTTCAATAAATAATATTAAATCTTTATAATCAGCATAAGCTATATATAATTCCATCATAGTAAATTCAGGATTATGTATTGTAGAAATTCCTTCATTTCTAAAATTACGATTCAATTCATATATTTTTTCTAAACCACCTATAACTAATTTTTTTAAATATAATTCTGGAGAAATTCTTAAATACATATTTTTTTTTAATTTATTATGACGAGTTATAAAAGGATTTGCAGAAGCTCCTCCAGGTATTTGTTGTAACATAGGTGTTTCTACTTCAATAAAGTTATTATTGTTCATAAATAATCTAATTTCTGATATTATTTTAGAACGCATTTTAAATGTTTCTCTTGATTTAGTATTTGATATAAGATCAAGGTATCTTTGTCTATATATAATTTCATTATCAGATAATCCTTTAAATTTATCTGGAAATAATCTTATTGCTTTAGTTATCAAAATAATATATTTAACATATATAGTTAGTTCTCCTGTTTTGGTTTTAAATAATTTTCCTTTAATACCTATTATATCTCCAATATCTAAATTTTTAAAATAAATATTATATTGATATTTAGAAATTTTATTTTTACTAATATATATTTGTATTTTTCCATCTACATCTTGAATTGTTAAAAAAGAAGCTTTACCCATTATTCTTTTTGAAATTATTCTTCCTGCAATTTTAACTTTAATGTTTAATTTTGTTAATTCTAATTTATTTTTATCATTAAATTTATTATATATTTCTTTTGAAATATAATTCCTACGAAAATTGTTTGGAAATGCATTTACTACTTTACGTATATTATCTATTTTTTTTTTACGTATTAAAATTTCTTTATTTGTAAATAAAGATTTGTAATAATTATTTTCTAAATATAATTTACACATATAATTTATTATATACCTAATTTAATACTTGCTTTAATAAATTTATCTAAATTGCCATTCATTACTGATTTAATGTTATTTAGTGTTAAACCAGTACGATGATCTTTAATAATAGAATGATCAAAAAAATAGGATCTTATTTGATTACTCCATGTAATATTAGATTTGTTTTTTTCTATATTTTTTTTGTTTTTATTTTTTTTTATTAATTCTAATTTATATAATTTAGATTTTAATTGTTTTATTGCTTGTTTTTTATTTTTATGTTGTGATCTTTCATTTTGACATTGAGTAATAATATTAGTTGGTAAATGTGTAATTCTTACAGCAGATTCAGTACAATTAACATGTTGTCCTCCTGATCCAGATGAACGATATAAATCAATACGTAAATCAGATTCATTAATAATAATATTAATATTATTATTAATTTCTGGATAAACAAAAGAAGAACTAAAAGTTGTATGTATTTTATTTTTAGAATTTAATGAATTTTTTCTTATCATTCTGTGAATTCCACTTTCAGTTCTTAACCATCCGTATGCATAATGACCAATTACACTTATTGTTGCTGATTTTATTCCTATTTTTTCACCTTTTGATTCTTCTGTTATTTTTATTTTAAATTTATGCATTTCTGACCATCTTAAATACATTTTCATAATCATATTAGCCCAATCTTGTGATTCTATACCACCTGATCCAGATTTAACATCTATATAACAGTTTAATATATCATTTTTTTTTGTAAATAATTTTTTTAATTCAATATTATTTATTAATATATTTATATTATCAATATTTTTTTTAATTTCAAAAAATATATTATTATTAATTTCTGTTTTCATTAATTTTATAATAATTTTTATATCTTTTATATCATTCATTACTTTTTTAATTGGTTTAATATAAGAGTTTAAAAAAATAATATCTTTATTTAAATTTTTAACAATCTTTTTTTTATTAAATATTTTATCATTCTGTAATTTTAAAATAATTTCTTTTAATTTTTTTTTCTTTTTAAAATATTCAAATGAAAAAATTAATTTTTCTAATTTTGTAGAAATTATTTTGATTTTTTTTTTTAAAAAATTTATTTCAAACATTAATTATAGCTCTTTTTTATTAAAAATAATTTTTATTAATTCATTTAATACATTAAATAATTTACATATTAAAATTAATAATATAAATATATATAATATATTTATATTATTAATTTTAATATAAATTAATTAATTAATTTAATAAATTAAATTATTTACATATGAAAAAAAAATTAAAGTTTAATAATAAATTTTATTATTTATTTAATAAATTACCTTTAACATTTATTTCTATGGAAAAATGGAATATTCTTAAAATTAGTGGAATAGATAGAATTAAATATATTCAAAAAAAAGTTACATGTGATTTGCATCTTTTAAAAAAAAATAATTTTATTTTTGGATCTTATTGTAATGAAAAAGGAAAAACAATTAGTTTTTTTTATATTTTTTATTATAAACAAGAAATATTTATTTTAGTTGAAAGTAGTATTATAAAAATAATAATTAAAGATCTTAAAAAATATTCTATATTTTCTAAAGTATTGTTTAAAAAAAATAATAAATATTTATTATTTGGAATAGCTGGATTAAATTCAAAAAAAATTATTAAAAAAATATTTAATATTAAAATAAAAAAACAAGAATCATTATTTATAAATAAAGAAAGCATTATATTATATTTTTATAAACCATATAATAAATTTTTGATTATAACTTGTTATAAAACATATTTTAATATTTTAAATAATTTTAAAAAAATATTTAAATTTAATGATAGTAATCAATGGTTATTATTAGATATACAATCAGGATATCCAATTATTGATTTAAATAATGTTAATAAATTTATTCCACAATTATTAAATATTGATAAATTACAAGGTATTAGTTTTACAAAAGGATGTTATCTTGGTCAAGAAATTATATATAGTTTTAAATATATTAAAAATACTAATAAATATTTATTTTATTTTAACTGTTTGTTATTAAATAAACCTTTATCAGGTCAATTTATAGAAATAAAAATAAAAAAAAGATGGTTTAAGATAGGTACAGTTTTATCATATTGTGGAACCATAAATAATATTATTACAATTCAATCATTAATAAAAAAAAATATTAATTTAATAAATATTTTTAAAATTCAAAATAATTATTTTAAATTTATAGATGTAAATTTTTAATTATTAAATAAATTATTTTTTACTACAATTACAAATTGTTACATATATTTTATACTTACCCAAGTTGGTCCTAAACCAACTTTATATGTATTTAATTCATATAAATATCCTGATTCATCATTAATTTTATAAACAAAAATGTTATTTGATTTTTGACCAGAAATTATAATAAATTTACCATTTTTATCAATTATAAAAGATCTAGGTTGAATTGCTGTTTTTTTAAATCCTAAAAAATATATCATATCACCTTTTTTTGAAACTGAAAAAATACTAATAATACTTAAATTTCTGTCACAACAATACAACCATTTTCCATTAGGAGTAATATGTATATCTGAAGACCAAGCATGATATATATATTTATTATTAATAATATTAATTTTATTTAAAATAAAAGGATTTATTTTTTTGTAATTTATATTAATTGTACTTACTGTACCACTTAATTCATTAATAACATATGCATATTTTTTATTTTTATTAAATGAAATATGACGTGGACCATCTTTATCTTCAAAATTAATATTTTTGTTTTTAAAAAAAGATAATATGCCATTTTTATTGATATTAAAAACTTTTATCAAATTTTTTTTTAAACAAGTAATCCATATTTTTTTATTAATATAATCAAAATTAATTGAATGACAACCTGTTAAACCGTTTATTATTTGTTTTGGTTTTTCTATAATATATTTAGAATTTATATTACTTACTGTTAAATTTTCTTTAGAATAAGAAACAACATATATATTTTTAGCAAATATATCAATATATAAATAAGTTGGATTACCTGGTACTTTAGATATATTAATTTTTTTAAGAAATCCATTTTTAGTAATTTTATAATTTATTATTCCACAGTTATTTTTAATTCCAAGATAAAAATAATTTTTAAACGGATGTAAAACAATAGTATTGCCTTCATATTTAGTATTTATAATTTGTAATAAATGTAAATATCCACTTAAATCCATTTTAAATACATGTATTTGATGGCTTTCAGGACTGGTGACATAAATTATTATACTCATAATATATTTTTTAATTAATTAAAAATTTTTTAATTTTACATTAAATATTAAAATAAACATAATTTAATTCTATATAGATAAATTAAAACATAATATTTATCATTTTTTAATATTAAATTTTCAGTTTTTATTTATTTTAAATATATTTATATATATTTTAAATAAAATTATTAAATTAAACTATTTTTAAAAATTAATTATTATAAAATAATAATTTTTAAAATAATAAAACTATGTATAAAAAGTTATTATTATAATTAATAATTAAAATATAAATATTTATAAATTTACTTATTTATTTTAGTGTATCTATTAATATAAATTAAGTAAATTAAATATTTATTGGAGGTTATTTTGATAAATTCATCATTATTAATTTTAGAAGATGGAACTGAATTTAAAGGTTGTAGTATTGGAATAAAAGGTACTACGACAGGAGAAATTGTTTTTAATACATCCATGACTGGATATCAAGAAATAATTACTGATCCCTCTTATTCAAATCAAATTATTACTTTTACATATCCACATATAGGAAATACTGGAATAAATAAATTGGATAATGAATCATATAAAATACACATAAGTGGTATTGTTGTAAAAAATATATCTTTAATTTCTAGTCACTTTAGAAGTAATTATACTCTTTCATATTATTTAAAAAAGAACAATATAGTTGGAATTAGTAACATTGATACACGCAAATTAACTAGAATTATAAGAAATAAAGGAACACAACATGGATATATAGTATCAGAATATAAAAATAAAAAATTTTTTTTAATTAAAAAAAATAAAAAAAAAAATTTACTAAATACAAACATAGATGTTGTTAAAAAAGTTAGTACTAAAAATAAATATATATGGAATCAACATAGTTATTTATTTAAATCTAATGATAAAAATAAATTATTTAATTTTATTTATCATATTGTAGTATATGATTATGGTATAAAGCATAATATTATGCGTATGTTAGTCGATAGAGGATGTTTATTAACAGTTGTTCCATCAAAAACATCAGCTGAAGAAATAATAAAAATTAATCCTGATGGTGTTTTTTTATCTAACGGACCAGGAGATCCTGTGCTTTGCTGTTATTCAATAACTTATATTAATAAAATTATTAATAAAAATATACCTATATTCGGTATTTGTTTAGGTCATCAGCTTTTAGCATTATCCCATGGTGCTAAAATAATAAAAATGAAATATGGACATCATGGAAGTAATCATCCAGTTAAAGATTTAAAAACTAATAAAATTATGATTACTACACAAAATCATGGATTTACTGTAAATATTAAAAATATTCCAAAGATTTTAGATATAACTCATATTTCGTTATTTGATAATACAATACAAGGATTACATAATAATATTAAACCTGCATTTAGTTTTCAAGGACATCCAGAAGCAAGTCCTGGCCCACATGATTCATCAAAATTATTTGATTATTTTATAAAATTGATAAAAAATTATTATTTTAAAATATAAATTAGGATTTTAAAATGCCAAAAAGAAAAGATATAAAAAGTATTTTAATACTTGGCTCTGGTCCTATTATTATTGGTCAAGCATGTGAATTTGATTATTCTGGAACTCAAGCATGTAAAGCTTTATTAGAAGAAGGATACAGAATTATTTTAGTAAATTCTAATCCTGCAACCATTATGACAGATCCAGAAATGGCAAATTCTACTTATATTGAACCAGTACAATGGGAAGTAGTACGTAAAATAATTGAAAAAGAACGTCCTGATGCATTATTACCCACAATGGGTGGTCAAACTGCATTAAATTGTGCTTTAGATCTTGACAAAAGAAATATTCTTAAAGATTTTAATGTAGAAATAATTGGATCAAGCGCTGATGCAATAGATAAAGCTGAAAATAGAAATAGATTTATTAAATCTATGAAAAAAATTGGATTAAAAACAGCTAAATCAGGAATTGCTCATAATATAAAAGAAGCAATTTCTATTTCTAAATTTGTAGGATTTCCATGTATAATAAGACCTTCTTTTACTATGGGTGGTTCAGGCGGTGGGATTGCATATAATAAAATAGAATTTAAAAAAATTTGTAAAAATGGTTTTAATATATCACCTACTAATCAATTAATAATTGATGAATCATTAATTGGATGGAAAGAATATGAAATGGAAATTGTTCGTGATAAAAAAGATAATTGTATTATAGTTTGCTCTATTGAAAATATTGATCCTATGGGTATACATACTGGTGATTCAATAACTGTAGCTCCCGCTCAAACACTTACTGATAAAGAATATCAAAACATGAGAAATGCTTCAATATCTGTATTAAAAGAAATTGGAGTTGAAAATGGTGGAGCAAATGTACAATTTGCAGTTAATCCTAAAACAGGACGTATGTTAATTATAGAAATGAATCCAAGGGTATCTAGATCATCAGCTTTAGCTTCTAAAGCTACTGGTTTTCCTATAGCTAAAATTTCAGCTAAATTATCAATAGGATATAATTTAGATGAACTTATTAATGATATTACAGGAAATAAGACACCAGCTTCATTTGAACCATCTATTGATTATGTAGTAACTAAAATACCAAGATTTAGTTTTGAAAAATTTAATGGTGCAAATAATAAACTTACAACACAAATGAAATCAGTAGGTGAGGTTATGGCTATAGGTAGAACACAAAAAGAATCATTGCAAAAAGCTATTAGAAGTTTAGAAATCGAATTAAATGGATTTGATTCAAAAATTAATATTAAAAATAAAAATTGTTTTAATATAATAAAAAAAGAATTAAAAATAGCAGGAAATGATCGTTTATGGTATATAGCAGATGCATTTCGTATTGGTATGTCAATAAAAGATATTTTCAATTTAACTAATATTGACCCTTGGTTTTTATTTCAAATACAAGATATTATAAAAACAGAAAAAAAATTAAAAAAATATGGTTTATCAATTATTAACTATGATTATTTACATAAATTAAAAAGTGATGGTTTTTCAGATTATAGAATATCAATTCTAATTGGAACTACAGAAAAATATATTAATAATTTACGTAAAAAATATAATTTACATCCTGTATATAAAAGAGTTGATACTTGTGCTGCAGAATTTTCAAGTAATACTGCTTATATGTATTCTACTTACGATGAAGAATGTGAATCTAATCCAACTAAAAATAAAAAAAAAATAATTATTATAGGAAGTGGTCCAAATAGGATAGGTCAAGGTATTGAGTTTGACTATTGTTGTGTTCATGCTGCTTTAGCGTTACGTGAAGATGGTTATGAAATTATAATGATAAATTGTAATCCAGAAACTGTATCTACTGATTATGATATTTCAGATAGATTATATTTTGAACCAATTACTTTAGAAGATATACTAGAAATAGTTCGTATTGAACAACCTAAAGGTGTTATTATCCAATATGGAGGACAAACACCTATAAAATTATCTAAATCTTTACAAGATAATGGAATTAATATTCTTGGTACTAGTATTCAATCTATAACATGTTCAGAAGATAGATATCTTTTTAAAAAAATTGTAAAAAAATTAAAATTAAAACAACCAGAAAATACTACAGTAACTACATTAAATTCAGCTATTAAAAAAGCTAATAATATAGGATATCCATTGGTAGTTAGACCTTCTTATGTTTTAGGTGGAAGAGCTATGGAAATAGTATATAATGAAAATGATCTTATTAATTATTTCGATACTGCTGTTAGTGTTTCTAATAATTCACCAGTCTTACTTGATAAATTTTTGCATGATTCAATAGAAATTGATGTTGATATTGTTTGTGATGGAAAAAATGTTTTAATTGGTGGAATAATGGAACATATAGAACAAGCAGGTGTCCATTCTGGTGATTCAGCTTGTTCTTTTCCTGCTTATACAATTAATTCAAAAATACAAAATTTAATTAAAAATTCTATAATAAAATTAGCATTAGAGTTAAAAGTAATTGGTTTAATGAATGCACAATTTGCAATTAAAAATAATGAAATTTTTTTAATAGAAGTTAATCTTAGAGCGTCACGTACTATTCCTTTTATTTCTAAATCTATAGGAATTCCTTTAGCAAAAGTTGCAGCTCGTGTAATTATTGGTAAATCTCTTTTACAACAATGCTTAGTAAAAGAAATTATTCCTAAACTTTTTTTTGTCAAAGAAGTTGTTTTACCATTTAATAAATTTGATAAAATAGATCCTATATTAGGTCCAGAAATGAAATCAACTGGTGAAGTTATGGGTATTGGAAAAACATTTAATGAAGCTTTTTATAAAGCAACTTTAGGAATTAATTCAAATATTAAAATTAATGGACGTGCTTTAATATCAGTTAGAAATAGTGATAAATTTAAAGTAATAAATTTAATTTTTAAACTTATTAACAATGGTTTTAGTTTAGATGCTACAAAAGGTACTAAAAATATATTAGAACAATATGGTATTAATTCTAGATTGGTTAATAAAATTAACGAAGATCATCCAAATATACAAGATAGAATTGTAAATAACGAATATAATTATATTTTAAATACAACTTCTGGAAAACATGATATTAATAATTCTAAAATAATTAGAAGAACTGCTTTAAAACATAAAGTTCATTTTGATACTACTTTAAATGGTGGTTTTGCTACTGTAATGTGTATGAATTCTAGTTTTATTTCTAATGTTATTTCTTTACAAAAAATAAATAATTAATAAAATTTAATTTTATTAATTATTTATTTTTTTATAATTAGATAATTTACAATAATCGATAATACTTAAATTTTCAGCTCTTAAATTATAATTTATTCCCAATTCTTTAAATTCTGTTAAAGTAAAAATTTTATATAAACTATTACACAATATTTTACGCCTATTATTAAATGCTAATTTAGTTAATAAAAATAAATTTTTTATATTATTTACTTTTATTATAGGTGGTTTATTTAAAATAAATCTTACAAAAATAGAATCAACTTGAGGTTGTGGTTTAAAATAAAAGGATGGAACGTCAAATATTTTAGTAATTTTAAAATAATATTGCATGATAATACTTAATCTACAATAATATTTATGATTAGGTTTTGCTGTAATTCTATTAACTAATTCTTTTTGTAACATAAAATTCATATCTTTAATAATATCAATAAATTTAATTAAATAAAGAATTAAATTTTTAGATATATTATATGGAAGATTGCCAAATATTCTTATAGGTTTTCCAATCTTTTTTGATAAATGTAGAAAATTGATTTTCATAACATTATTATTTATTAATTTTAAATTTTTTTTAAAATTTAATTTTTTTTTTAAAAATAAAAATAAATTTTTATCAATTTCAATAGCAATCATATTTTTAACAATAGATAATATAGGTTTGGTTAATGATCCCAATCCTGGACCTATTTCAATAAAATTTTGATTTTTTTTAGGATTGATAGATGATATAATTAAATTTATTATATATTCATCATTTAAGAAATGTTGTCCATATTTTTTAATTAATTTATTTTTATTGTAATAAATATTATTTATCATTATTATTTTTTTTAAAATTTTATATTAAAATGATTATTTTTTAATATTTTAAATTAATATATAATTTTTTAGAAATATTAATTTAAAATATTAAAAAATAAATATTAAGATTTAGAATTAATCATATCCACTATAGTACCTTGATAAATTTCTGATGCTGAACTAATAGATTCATATAAAGTAGGATGAGCATGTATTGTTAAAGAAATATCTTCTGAATTACATCCCATTTCTATAGCTAAACTAATTTCACCTAATAATTCTCCACCATTTGATCCAATAATAGCTCCACCAATAAGTCTATTATTTAATTTATTGAAAATTAACTTAGTTAAACCTTCAGTACAATTACAAGCAATTGCTCTTCCAGATGCTGTCCATGGAAAAACAGATATCTCATATTCAATATTATTTTCTTTTGCTTCTTTTTCTGTTAAACCAACCCAAGCTATTTCTGGATCTGTATATCCTATAAATGGAATAATTTTAGTTTCAAAATAATATTTTTTTCCAATAATTATTTCCGCAACTAATCGACCTTGATAAGAACTTTTATGGGCTAACATAGGTTGTCCTGTAATATCACCTATAGCATAAATATGAGAAATATTAGTTCTCATTTGATTATCAACTGGTATAAATCCTTTATTATTGACATATAATCCAGCATTTGATGCATCTAAAATATTTCCATTTGGCGCTCTACCTATTGCAATTACAATATTATCATAACGTAATTTATTTATTAATTTATTTTTTTCTAAAAATTTTACATATACACCATCTTTCTTAGGTTTTACATATTTTATTTCAGTGTTTAAAATAATATTTATTTTAGATTTTAAAATATTTGTAAAATATTTTATAATATCTGTATCAGCAGAAGGAATTATTTGATCAAATTTTTCTATTAAATCAATTTTAGATCCAAGAGAGCTATAAATAGATGCAATTTCTAAACCAATAATTCCACCTCCAATAATTAACATATTTTTAGGAATGCATTTTAATTCAAGAGCATCAGTAGAATTCCATATTCTATCATCATAAGGTATATATGAAGGATGTATTGTACTAGATCCGGCCGCTACAATAGCTTTATCAAATTCTATATTTGTTGAAAATTCATTATTAATTACTAATATATTATTAGATCCTATAAATTTTCCATAACCTGTAATTATTTTTACATTACGTATTTTTGCCATATATTTCAAATTTTTTGTAATTTTACATATAATATTATTTTTCCAATTTCTTAATTTTTTTAAATCAATTTTAGGTTTATCAAACAAAATACCACTATTTTTAATAGAAAATGAATCTTTAATTATTTTAGAAATATGTAACAATGATTTTGAAGGTATACATCCAACGTTAAGACATACACCTCCTAAATTTTTATTTTGTTCTAATAATATCGTATCTAAACCTAAATCAGCACATCTAAATGCTGCTGAATAACCACCAGGACCTGATCCTATCACAATTACTTTAGTTTTAATTTTAATATTCATTGATATTCCTATATATAAAAATATAATTTAAAAAATTTATTTATTAAATATATTAATATTTTTAAAAAAAATGAGTGTTATATTAATGAAATTTTAATATAATATTTGATTCTATTAATAAAATATGCTCCATCCACTCCATTAATAACTCTATGATCATAAGATAATGATATTGGTAAAAAAAGTTTTGGTATAAATTTATCACCATTCCAAATTGGTTTAATAAAAGATTTTGATATTCCTAATATTGAAACTTCAGGTGCATTTATAATAGGTGTAAATGACATTCCTCCTATACCACCTAAACTAGATATAGTAAAAGAACCACCTTTTATTTCATCTAAATTTAATTTTCCTTTTCTAGCTTTTTTTGAAATTTTATAAAGTGATGATAAAATCTGTAAAATATTTTTTTTATCTGTATTATATATTATTGGAACTAAAATTCCATTTTTAGTGTTTACAGCTATACCTATATTAATATATTTTTTCACAATTAAACTTTTCAAATCTTTAGATAATGAACTATTAAATTTTGGCATTTCTGCAAGAACATTAGATATAGCTTTTATTATAAATACCAATATGGTTAAATTATAATTTATATTATTTTTTTTTAATTCTAAATTTTTTTGTTTTCTGTAAATTTCTAATTGAGTTATATCTATTTCATCAAAATGAGTTACATGTGGAATACTGATCCAATTTCTATGTAAGCAAGAACCTGATATTTTGTTTATATTGCTAATACTTTGTATCTCTGTTTTTCCGAATTGATCAAAATCTAATTTAGGCCAAGGTATCAAATATAGTTCATTTATTTGATTTAAATATTTTTTTTTTGTTATACTTGTTTTTTTTTTTTTTATATATGATTTAATATCTTCTATTGTTATTCTATTGTTAAGACCACTTGGTTTAATATTTTCAATATTTATATTATATTTTCTAATTAATCTTCTTACAGATGGACTTGCATGATATTTTAGTTCATTATTAATAATTTTATTACTATGTGTAAATAATGTAATATTTTTTTTATTTATATTAAATGAATTAATAATTATAAATTGTATATTTTCATATAAATCTATTATTTTAATTTCTTTTGTAATTTTATCTCCAATATCTATATTTATTTTTTTGATTATTCCATTACAAGGTGATTTTATTAAAATTGAATTATTATTATTTTTAAATATAAATAATAATTGATCTTTATTTATTTTATCTCCAATGCTAATAAATATTTTATTTACTTTAAAAGTTTCTAAATTAGAAAATGGAATTTTAATATATTTAATAAATTTATTTTTTTTATTTAAGTTATTATTTTTTATATCATCTTTAATTATATTTTTAATATTTTTATTTTCTTTTTTTTTAATATCAAGTATAATAATAGGTAATCCGGTTTTTATCTTATCACCTATTTTAACTTTTATATCTTTCACTATTCCAGAATATTTAGAAGGAATTTCAATAGATGTTTTATCACCTTCTAAAGTTATTAAAGATTGATCCTTTTTTATTTTATCTCCTATATTTATTAAAATTTCTGTAATTTCCATTTCATCTGTGCCAATATCTGGCAATTTAATTTCAATTTCCATGTTTAAATATGCCTATTTTATTACAAACGAGGGTTATTTTTTTCAGAATTAATTCCAAATTTTTTAATAGTTTTAAAAATTAAATCAGATTCAATATCTCCATTTTTATATAAAACATTCAATGCTGCAATAACGATATATTTTTTATCTATCTCAAAATGATTTCTGAGATTTTTTCTACTATCAGATAAACCAAAACCATCAGTACCAAGAACATGAAATTCTTTAGATGGAATAAATTTTCTTATTTGTTCAGCATATATTTTCATATAATCAGTAGATGCAACTATAGGTGAATTATTTAATATTTTTGATAAGAAAGGTTTTTTAGGTTTTTTATTTGGATGTAACATATTCCAACGATCACAGTCTTGACCATCTCTTGCTAATTCAGTAAAAGAAGTTACACTATAAACATCAGTTTTAATATTAAAATCTTCAGATAAAATATTTGCTGCTTGGATAACTTCATTAAGAATAGAACCAGAACCCATAAGTTGAATTCTACATTTATTACCTTTAAACGATTTTAATTTATAAATACCTTTAATTATTCCATTTTCTATATTACTAGTTATAGCAGGCATTAAATAATTTTCATTTGTTGTAGTAATATAATAATATATATTTTCAGGATTTTTTCCGTACATTCTCATTAAACCATTATGAATAATTACTGCAATTTCATAAGCATACGAAGGGTCATAAGAAATACAGTTAGGTATTGTAAGTGATTGTATATGACTATGTCCATCTTCATGTTGTAATCCTTCTCCATTAAGAGTCGTTCTTCCTGATGTAGCTCCTATTAAAAATCCTCTTGCTTGTTGATCACCAGCAGCCCAAAATAAATCTCCTGTTCTTTGAAAACCAAACATAGAATAATAAATATAAAAAGGTATAATAGGTAAATTATTAGTACTATAAGATGTAGCTGCTGCTAACCATGAAGATGCAGCACCAAGTTCGTTAATACCTTCTTGTAAAATTTGTCCTTTATTATATTCACGATAATAAGCAATTTGATCTTTATCTTCTGGAGTATAATTTTGTCCTTTTGAATTATAAATACCTATTTGTCTAAATAAACCTTCCATGCCAAAAGTTCTTGCTTCATCTGCTATAATAGGGACTATTTTGTTTTTAATAAATTTATGTTTAAGTAAAATATTTAATATTCTAACAAAAGCAATAGTTGTAGATATATGTTTTTTTTGTTCATTAAAAAGAGAAGAAAAATCTTTCAAAGATGGTAAATTTATATTTTTAGTAAAGTTTTTTAATCTTTTAGGTACATATCCATTAAGACATTTACGTCTTTCATGTAAATAATTGTATTCATCTGAATCTTTTGTAAAACTAATATATTTAAGTGATTCAATATCTTCATCATTGATATTATTTAATTTTAATCTATTTTTGAAATAACGAATATTATCAATATTCATATTTTTTATTTGATGAGCTTTATTCATACTTTCACCACCTAAACCCATACTATAACCTTTTATTGTATGAAAAAGTATAACAACAGGTTTATACATAATGCTTTTAGCTTTTTTAATAGCAGCATATATTTTTTTAATATCATGACCACCACGATTTAAATCAAATATTTCATCATCACTCATATTTTGAACTAATTTTTTAGTTTCATTATATTTTCCAAAAAAATTTTTTCTTATATAAGCACCATCTTTAGATTTTAATGTCTGATAATCACCATCTAATGTTTCATTAACTAATTTAATTAATTTTTGAGAATTATCTTTTTTAAATAAATTATCCCAAAGATCACCCCATATTACTTTTATTACTTCCCATCCAGAACCTTTAAATATATTTTCAAGTTCATTAATAATTTTACCATTACCAATTACTGGTCCATCAAGTCTTTGTAAGTTACAATTAATTATAAAAATTAAATTATCTAATTTTTCACGCGAAGCAATATTTATAGCTCCTTTAGACTCAGGTTCATCCATTTCTCCATCACCTATAAATGCATAAACTGTTTGTTTTGTTGTATTTTTTAAATTTCTATTATTGAGATATTTTAAAAATTTAGCTTGATAAATAGCATTTATAGGACCTAATCCCATTGATACAGTTGGAAATTGCCAAAATTCTGGTAATAATTTAGGATGTGGATAAGATGGTAAACCATTACCATTTACTTCTTGTCTAAAATTATTTAATTGTGTTTCTGTTAATCTTCCTTCTAAAAATGCTCTTGAATATATACCAGGAGATGTATGACCTTGAAAATAGATTATATCACCTTCATCATAATAATTATTAGCTTTAAAAAAATGATTAAAACATACTTCATATATATCTGCAATAGATTGAAATGATGCTATATGTCCTCCAAGATCTATTTTTTTTTTAGATGCATTTAATACTATCATTACAGCATTCCATCTAACAAAAGAATTAATTTTTTTTTCTATTTCTATGTTTCCTGGATAAATAGGTTCATCTTTTACAGAAATAGTATTTATATAATTATAATTATAATTATGTTTTTTTTTATTATAAATTTTTTTTAAAATTATATTTATAATAAATTTAGCTCTTTCTATACCCTCTTCTCTGATAACAGATTCAATTGACTGTAACCATTCTTTTGTTTCAATTGGATCTATATCATATGATGAATCATATTTCATATATAATTCCTTTTAGTATTCAAAATATTGTATAATTTATTTATATTAATCAATATTTATTTTAAAATATATATAATATATTATATAAATAATTTATTTAATAAAAATTTAATTTTATTAAATTTAAAAAAATTATTATTTTAATTTACAATAATTGGTTAAAAAATGAAAAGAGCTGTTATTACTGGTTTAGGAATAATATCAAGTATTGGAAATAATAAAAATGAAATTTTAAATTCATTAATAAATGGTAAATCTGGTATTATTTTTTCTAAAAAATTTAACAAATATGGTATGAAAAGTAATGTTTGCGGCAATATAAAATTAAAAAAGAAAATAAATATAAATAGAAAATTATTTAGATTTATGAATAAAGCATCTATATATTCTGTTATATCTATGATAGATGCCATTAAAGATGCCAATCTTAGTAAGTCAATGATATCTAATGATCGAACTGGAATTATTGTTGGGTCTGGAATTGGATTTTATAATATTAAAAATAATTTATCATTTTATTTTAATAAAAAAAATATTAATCCTTATATTTTAATAAAATCTATGCCATCAATAATATCAGCATGTTTAGGTATTTATTTTAAAATAAAAGGAATAAATTATTCAATAAGTTCTGCATGTTCTACATCTTCTAATTGTATTGGAAATGCTATGGAGATTATAAATCTTGGAAAACAAGATATTATTTTTGCTGGTGGTGCAGATGAATTATGTTTTGAAGTTGCTTATAAATTCGATTCTATAAATTTATTATCAAAAAATTTTAATGATAAACCAAAAAAATCTTCTCGTTCTTACGATATTAATCGTGATGGTTTTGTTATATCAGGGGGTTCAGGTATTCTAGTAATAGAAGAATTAAATCATGCATTAAAAAGAGGAGCTCGTATTTATTCTGAAATTATAGGTTATGGATCATCATCAGATGGAAAAGATATGTTATATCCATCAGGTGAAGGCTCTTTAAACTGTATGAAAAAAGCATTAAAAGATATTAATTGTCCTATTGATTATATCAATACTCATGGCACTTCTACAATTATAGGTGATATTGTAGAATTACTTTCAATTAAAAAAATTTTTTATTCAAAAATACCTTATATATCTTCTACAAAATCCATGACAGGTCATTCCCTTGGAGCTTCTGGGGTTCATGAAATTATTTTTACAATTTTAATGTTAAAAAATAATTTTATTGCACCAAGTATTAATATATATAAACTGGATCCAAAAATAATAGGAATGAATATAATTACTAAAACTAAATATTGTAATTTAAATACAGCCATGATTAATAATTTTGGATTTGGTGGTGTTAACGTATCAATTGTAATTAAAAAATATATTTAAATTTAAATTTAAATATATTATTAAAATTAAAATACATAAATCTAATAATATTTATTATTAATTAAATTAAATAAAATCTTAAATAATTAATATTATTACTGCGGAAAAAATTTCCCGCAGAATAATCAATTAAATAAAATTTTTTAAAATTAATATAAATATATTTAAAATGAAATTAATAAAGTTTTACATTAGGTCTTAATTTTTTATTAATAAAATCATTTATTATTATTAGAATTGTATTTATACAACCATATATAGAAATTTGATATATTCTATATATAGATATATAGAATAAACGTGCAATTATTCCTTTTATAAAAATATTTTTTTTAATAAAATTATTAAATAAAACTCCAAATGCATTAAATTTTGATAATGAAATAAAAGTACCACTATCTTTATATTTATAATTTTTTAATAATTTATTTTTTATAATTAATAAAATATTTTTATATAAAATTGAAGCCATTTGATTAGCTGCTTGAGCTCTTGGAGGTGAAATAATTCCATTATTGCATACACAATATGAACAATCACCTATAGCAAAAATATTATCATCTAAAGTTGTCTGAAGAGTATTTTTAACTATTATTTGATTAATATTATTAGTTTCTAAACCAGATATGTTTTTTATAAAATCTGGAGCTTTAATACCAGCAGTCCATATCATCATATCTGATTTAATATATTTATTATCTTTTGTATATAATCCAAAAGAATCTATTTTTATCACCATAGTATTTGTTAGAATATTTATTCCTATAGTTTTTAATTCTTTTTTTGTATAATAAGATATTTTTTTATGTAGTGATGGTAAAATATTTTTACCAGCTTCTAATAATGTTATTTTTAATAAGTTATTATTAAAATTATTTGATTTATATTTTTTAAATTCATTAAATGTATTTAATATTTCAGATGAAAGTTCTACACCTGTAGCTCCTCCACCAATTATTGATATATTTATATTTTTTTTTATTTTTTTTTTAAAATAAAATTTATTAAAAAGATTAATTATATCTTTATTAATATTTTTAGCTTGTTGAATATCATCAAGAAATTTACAATTTTCTTTTACACCTTGTATATTAAAATCATTAGATGTACTACCTATAGATATAATTAAAATATCATATAATATTATTCTTTTTTTAGATATTAAAGTACCATCATTACCAACAATTTTATCTAATAAAACATTTTTATTAATACGATCAATATCTATCATGTTTCCTATTTCAAATTTAAAATAATTATTTTTAGAGTGGTATAAATAATTTAAAGAATTTATATTCTCATCAATAGATCCTGATGCAACTTCATGTAATAATGGTTTCCATAAATAATTATGATTTTTATCAATTAAAGTAACACTTATGTTTTTATTTTTTTTAAATTTTCTTCCTAAACTTGTAGATAATTTTAAACCTCCAACACCTCCACCTATAATTACTATTTTTTTAATTTTTTTATTCAAAAAAACTCCTTTTTTAAAAATTTTATATAATTTATATTATTGTTTAAAAATATATTTGTATATTTATATTTTTAAAATTTATTTATATTAAAAATAATTTAAATTAAAATTACTAAAGTTATGATTAGTAATATCAATTACTTTTTTTATTTCAGGAAATTTATAAATTATTTTTTTTTCTACTTCATTTTTAAAAGTATATTTAATCATTGAACATCCTTGACATGTGCCATAAAATTTAACTATTACAATCATATCTAGTGTAATTTTAATTAATTTTAAATATCCACCATGTTTTAATAATTTAGGTTTAATAACTTCTTTTAAAAATTCTTTTAATTTAATTAAAATAGATTTATTTTTATTAATTTTATTATTTTTCAAATTTGGAGATGTAATAATTAAATTATATTTTAAATTTTTATAAATTAAATCTATTTTTGAATTTTCTAAATATTTAACTGATAAAAAATCAACATAAAGAATAAAATTGTTAAAATTAATTTTTATATCATTTTTTTTAGTTTCTTTTTTTGTACAATATGCAAATATACATTTATTTTTATTTTTTTTTTTAATAATAGATATTCTTATATTTGTTTTTTCTTTTTTTAAAGATAATAATCTATATAAATACTTTTTAGCAGAGTATGTAATATTTATCATTTAAATTAGTTGAATTAAAAAATTTATAAGTTTATAAAATTAATTTTATAAACTTATATTATTAAAATAATTTATTAATTTTTTAAATTATTAATATTTTATTATTTTTAAATATTTAATTATTAATTATTAAATATGAAAGTACAATATAATTTCATAATTAATTTTAATAAATTCAATATATGTTATAATTATAAAAAATTTTCACAATTTTTTAAATTAATTAACTAATATATTAAAAATTAAATTTTTAATTAAAATATAAATGGTAATTAAATTAATGAATATTATAAAAAAATATAATAAAGAAAAAAAAAGTTTAGATTTTAATAAAGTAAAAATAAACAAACGATTAATGGCTGCTTTTATAGTTTCTTTTATATTTATGATTATTGAAGCAATAGGAGGATGGTTTTCGGGTTCTTTATTTTTATTAACTGATGCAGGTCATATGCTTACAGATTCAACTTTTTTATTTATGTCATTATTAGCATCTTACTATTCTATGAAACAACCTAATAAAAAATATACATTTGGTTATTTGCGTTTGAACACTTTAGCAGCTTTTATAAATTCTATATTAATGCTTTTTATAACACTTATAATTATAGTAGAAGCATCTAATAGGTTTTTTAATCCAAAACCTATAGAAAGTTGTACAATGATAATAAGTTCAACTATAGGTATTATAGCAAATATAATATCTTTTTTATTAATAAACAAAAGTAGATCAAATAATATTGCTATACGATCTGCCGCAATGCATGTTGTTGGAGATTTTATTGGATCTATATGTTCAGTTATAGTTGCATTAATAATTTTTTATAAAAATTATTTATTTATTGATCCTATGTTGTCTATATTAGTATCTTTTATTGTAATTATAAGTGGATTTTCATTAATGAAAGAAAGTACACATGAATTACTTGAGTGTTCACCTGATAATTTTGATATTGATGAATTAAAAAATAAAATTAAATGTAATATTAAAGATATTTATGATATTTATAATATGCATTTATGGAGAATAGGTGAAAAAATAATATTAACATTTAATGTAAAATTAATTTTAAATTGTGATTCAGTTTATGTTATAAATTGTATTAAAACATATTTATTCAAAAAATATAATATTAAACATACCACTATAGAAATAGATTATTGTAAAAAATTAAACATTAGTTTAATTTAAATATTAATTAATTAATATTTAAATTAAACTAATGTTTAATTTAAATATTAAAATGGAATATCTTCATCAAAATCTATATTTGAATCATTATTTATATCCATATCATTTATGTTTTTATCTAAATTTATTGATTTATTTTTTAAAAATTCAGAATCTTTAAAATTTTTTTTAAAATTTAAGTCTAATTTATTATTATTTTCATTTTCAGATTTTATTTTTTTATTTCCTAACATTTGCATTCTTCCATTCATATTTACTATCACTTCAGTTATATATTTATAATTTCCATTATTATCTTGCCATTTTCTTGTATGCAAAGATCCTTCAATATAAACTTGAGAACCTTTATGTAAATATTCTCCTGCAATATCTGCTATTTTACCAAAAAAAACAACACGATGCCATTCTGTTTTTTCTTTTTTTTCTCCAGTATTTTTATCTTTCCATATTTCAGAAGTTGCTATTGAAATATTAACCATTGTTGAACCATTTACCATATTTTTTATTTCAGGATCATTACCTAACTTACCAATTAATATGACTTTATTAACACCTCTTGTAGACATTAAAAAATCCTTTTTTTTTAAAAAAATTTTATAAATTATTTCTAAATTAATAAACATATATAATATATATAGTATATATATACTGTTGTATTATATCAATTAATTTTTTTTAAAAAATTTGTTAAATTATTTTTTATTTTTTGATAATAAATAATTTTTTTTTAACCAAATTATTAATATAGATATGTCTGATTGTTTAACACCAGAAATTCTTGCAGCTTGACCTATTGAATAAGGTTTATAATAATTTAATTTATAATATGATTCATTTGATAATCCTTTAATTTTTTTAAAATTAATATTTTTTGGAAAAATATAACTTTCACTTATTTTTTTATTATTGATTTCTTTGTTTTGACGATTTATATATCCTTTATATTTAGCTTGTATTTCAACTTGTTTTGATATTTGTAAATTTTTTAATGAAGGTAAAAAACAATGTAAACAACTAAGAATTTTATAATTTATTTCTGGACGACGTAAAATTTCTTCACAATTATATTTACGTGATAATTTATTTTTAATAATCATATTTAATTTTTTAGCATCATTACTCAAAGGATTTATCCAAATATCTTTTATACGTTGTCTTTCTTTAATAATTTCTTCTTTTTTTTTGCAAAAATTTTTCCATCTTTTTTCATCTATCATACCAAATTTCCATCCTATTTCTGTTAAACGTAAATCAGCATTATCTTCTCTTAAAATTAATCTATATTCAGATCTAGCAGTAAACATACGATAAGGTTCATTTGTTCCTAAAATACATAAATCATTTACTAATACACCTATATAAGATTTATTTATACTAGGAATCCAACCATCTTTTTCTTTAGAAAATCTAGCTGCATTTAAACCTGCTAAAAGACCTTGAGCAGCAGCTTCTTCGTATCCTGTGGTTCCGTTAATTTGCCCAGCAAAAAAAAGACCATTTATTAATTTACTTTCAAGTGTTAATTTAAGATCTCTAGGGTCAAAAAAACTGTATTCTATTGCATAACCAGGTCTTGTTATTTTAGCATTTTCTAAACCATTAATTGATTGTATGATTTGTAATTGTATTTCTAATGAAAGACTAGTAGAAATTCCATTTGGATAAATTTCATTACTTGTTAAACTCTCTGGTTCAAGAAAAATTTGATGATATTTATTATTTGAAAATCTTTCTACTTTTTCTTCAATAGATGGGCAATATCTTGGACCTATTCCTTCAATAATACCTTTATAAATAGGACTTTGTTTAATATTTTTAATAATTATTTCATGAGTTTTTTCATTAGTGTGTGTAATATAACAAGGTATTTGTTTAATTTTTTTTTTTTTAAAATTCATAAAAGAAAAAAAAGGAATTGGATTATCTCCAAATTGAATTTTTAAATTATTAAAATTAATACTTCTTGAATCAATTCTAGGAGGTGTTCCTGTTTTTAATCTATTTATTTTTAATGGTAAATTTCTTAGATTTTTTAATAAAGAAATAGAAGATTGATTTCCCATTCTTCCTCCTTTTAATTTTGACATTCCTATATGTATTTTTCCATTTAAAAATGTACCTAAAGTTAATACTATAGCTTTTGAATAAAATTTATATCCTATTTTTGTAATAATTCCTATAATATTATTATTCTTTATAATTAATTTTGTTACTGTTTGTTGAAATATCAACAGATTATTTTGGTCATTTATTCTTTTTATTATTTCTATATTATATTTCATTCTATCTACTTGAACTCTTGTAGATCTTACAGCATATCCTTTGCTGGAATTTAAAATTTTAAATTGAATACCTGATTGATCAGCTGCATTAGACATTATTCCACCCATCGCATCAATTTCTTTAACTAAATGACCTTTACCTATTCCTCCAATGGATGGATTACAAGATAATTGACCTATAGTATCTATATTTTGAGTTATTAAAAGTGTTTTGCATCCTATTCTTGCAGATGCCATAGATGCTTCTATTCCAGCATGACCTCCTCCAACAACAATTACTTCAAACGTATTGTTATTATTCAT